>CAYYIR010000060.1:0-1645 GCA_964471995.1 uncultured Nitrospina sp.
ATATTTTCCACATTAATTCCAGAATTAAAGTTTTCTTTATTGGTCGTATCTTTATGTCTTCTTTTAGGTTGATGGGGTATAATTTTTTTTAGATAAGACGATTTAATAGCAAAACTCGAATTTTCTGAGCTGTTTTTTAAATAAGCAAACGACTTTTTTGCTTTAGACTTCCCAAGTAATAATCCGATTATCTTCCCGTTTTTGTTAAATAATGGTCCTCCGTCGCGGTTTTCTTTAAGTGTAAGATCGAGTTCAACTATCTTGTTACTATTATCAAGACCATTTTCTTTAATGATTATACCTTTAGACATTGAAGGATTTGGATTCTGTAGTTTTGAGAAATCCATTGTATAAACAGTTTTGCCTTCTTTAAAATGCGGTTTGTTTTCAAATTCCAACCATTTATATAAGTATTTGTTGGCATTCATTAATTTTAAAATCGCAATTTTATAGATAATAAGTTTTCGAACCAATATCACAGGTTCTATTTCGCCATTTGCAAATCTTACCCGGATTTTATCCCCTCCTTGGATCGATGAAGTAGTGGTCAATAGATAACCTTCTTTGCCAACAAAAAAACCGATGCCAGTAGGTTTCCAATCCTGCTTAGCAGGTATCAATGTATTGGCTGAGAAATACTCTGGCTTTAGATCAAATTTCTTATACGCCCTTTCTAAGTTGTTTTTAATAATACTAAGATTAGGTTTTGATTTTTGATCATTACTATTTTTGTATAGTAATTTTGCTTTATTAAAATGGTTTATAGCTTGAGGACCCCTGCCGATTTGAAAATAAAGTAAACCTAGGTAATGATGCGTTTCGGCAGAATCAGGCTTTATTTTTAGAACTTTGAGGTAAGTTTGGATTGCGGTATTCAGTTTTCCATCAGCAAGAAAATTAAAGGCCTTTTTACTTAGGTCATTTGAATTATTAGCACTGCTGATATCATTTAAAAGAGTAGTGGCTAAAAGTATTGCGATACTTAAAAGTAATTTTAAAGTATTTAGCTTCACGGTTAAATTAAAACCAAAAAATCTAGAATACAATTTCATCGTATAGTTTATGCTTGCAATTTTGTTTGTTCAAGTATTCGAGCCTATTCGTAGTGTCTTAGGTTAGATGCTAATTGCTCAAAATACGTCTAAAAACAATAAACAATGGGCTATGACCTAAATTCTAGTCCGTTGTTTTAAATGGTTGGAGCGATAGGATTTAAACCTCTTAAGTTTGTTCTCAATTGATGCTAATGCTTGTAAGGAACGTTCTATTTTGCTATAGATATATCACCGATATACATTTTAATGAATATTCCTTTGAGTAGGGGGGGGATTATGAAAAAGATGAAAAAATTATCATTTGTTTTCTTTATATTTTCTGTGCTTGGGATTTTATATATTGTTCCATCGGTATCCGCACAAGGTAATGCTCTTATGAATGGTGGTCAGTCTCAGATGAGCGGTGGACAATGTGATCCTAACCCGGCCTGCGATCCGACTTCCGGAACTTGTTGTAACCAGTGCGATCCTGGTCCGGCCTGTGTTGCTAATGATCCCAATGCAATCCCTTGCTGCGGTGGTCCTGGTCCCATGGATGGCGGTCCGAATGACCAGCATATGAGTGGTTCGAATGATCATGGTGGTCCTGG
>CAYYIR010000060.1:1745-10528 GCA_964471995.1 uncultured Nitrospina sp.
GTTACAAACACAAGAATGATCATCGTGGTCCGAACGATCATGGCGGTCCGAATGACCAGCATATGAGTGGTTCGAATGATCATGGTGGTCCTGGTCCGAATGATCATGGTGACCCGTGCATGAATATGCCTCCTGGACCTGCTCAAGCTGAGTGTTACAAACACAAGAATGATCATCGTGGTCCGAACGATGATATGAGGAAATAAGTTAAAAAAACTTGCTAGAGTCTTTGGGGCTATTGATAGCCCCTTAGGCTTTAAGCCATGTCTTATAGTTTCTACCCTATATCTTCCAAATTTTTATATTTTCATGATTTCCATACTGCATTGGCACGCAGTTTGCTTTTTTTAAATAAGGATAGAAATGTCAAAAATTTGCCATAACGAGGAAAATGATTGATTTAAATATTATAGAACATATGAAAACGTTAACCGGTTCCAATGCCACGTTTTCGAAGAACAATGTTTCTCAAAAGAATTTTTATTCTATTTTGCTAAAGCATCAGTTAAATATGATAGAGGCCTGGAACACCAAGAAGTCTGATTCTTTGACAGGTATTAACCCGGGCCAACTTACAGAAGCTTTTTTAAAATTCAGGGATGTTCAAAAAAGCTCGATACTAAGGCCGTCTATCGACACCCAAAAGGTTATAAAAAGTTATCAAATGGAAAAACCTACAAAAGCAAGTTCAAATATTTTGAATAAAGATTCATTACATAAAATTGCCAACCAGGTTGCCCAAAAAAATAACGTGCCCGAGACTTTGTTTCAAAAGTTAATACAAACCGAGTCTGCATTTAATCCTAATGCTAAAAGTCCCAGAGGGGCTAGGGGTCTTGGTCAACTGATGCCGGCAACAGCTCAAGAACTAGGTCTCAGTTTAAAAGAAGATCATTCTTCGGGTTCGATTTTGCATCCAGAATCCAACCTGGATGCTTCCGCAAGATACCTCAGAAAACTTTTTGATAAATACGTTGGGGAAGGTATTTCCTCTGATGAGGCATGGAATTTTGCTGCAGGAGCCTATAATGCAGGTATGGGAAATATCGGTCGTGCTATGGAAAGGGTAAATGGAAAAATAGTTGAAAATTGGGACCAGGTCGCAGAAGTATTACCTGAAGTGACTGGAAAATATTCTTCCGAGACCATAAAGTACGTGAATCGACTGCGAGCTTGATTCTTTTTCATCTTTTGGATTTATAAATTTCAGTAAGCTTAATTGGATTGAAAAAACTTCTCCCCCTAGCAATCGCGATAAACCCATAAAGATATAAATTTATTATCAGATGGATATACCTTGATAACTTATGAAGTTTAAATAAAGATAAGTGTTTTGTCTCTATTGGTATTTGCAGGGAAAAAAGGTAAACTCTACCTCAACTTTTTTATTTTAATTGGAGATAAGAAATGGATCTGGGTACGGTGTTGTCTTTTGGTCTTGGTGGGGTAATTGTGGTTACGGTTATTTATTATTTTCTTACTGAATGGAATGCTGATTAAAAATTATCTTTAGCTAATAAAATTAGTAGGGCAGGGGAATTTCTTTTTTTATCAGAGATTCCTTTTTTTCTTTCGGCCATTTTTTTATGGCCGCTTCTGTTTTTAATGCCTCTGAATGATCTCCGATCTTTTTTTGAAATACCAGTTTAAGGGGCTTTTTTCCTCTAAGGTATTTAGCTGCTTTTAATCCTCCATTCTGATGCTCTTTAAACCTTCTTTGAACATCCTGTGTGACTCCAGTGTATAGGTGCCCTTGGTTGGTGCGAATTAAATACAAATGCCACATTATTATTAAATTTCATCTTGGTTGAACATGGGAATAAAATCTGCGAGTCCCTCTTCTTTAAGTTTATTGACGGGAACAAACCTTAAGGATGCCGAGTTAATGCAGTACCTTTTGCCCGTAGGCTTCGGTCCATCGTTGAAAAGGTGACCGAGATGCGAATCTGCATTTAGTGATCTAAGTTCTACGCGCGTCATACTGAAAGACCTATCAGTGCGACTTACAATATTCTCAGGGACCAGAGGTCGAGTAAAAGAAGGCCAACCGGTACCCGATTTAAATTTATCCTTGGAGCTAAATAAGGGTTCCCCTGAAACAATATCGACGTAAATACCTGCCCGTTTATTATCCCAATACTTATTCATAAAGGGCGGCTCCGTACCATTTTTTTGGGTTACTTTGTATTGCAATTTACTTAATTTTTTAATCGCCTGGCCTTTATTCAGAACCTTAATGACTTGAAAGCTTTCTGGTTGGCTCGTTTTAGATACTTTATATTCCCTATCTTTGCCCCAGAGTTTATTTATGTACTCATCACGCCCCGAACCTGCACGATAAATTTTGTAACGAATATAACTTTTTTTAAAAAAGTCCTGGTGATACTCTTCTGCTTTATAAAAGAGTGTGGCCTCAATGATGGGAGTTACTATTTTTTTTTGGAAACGCCCGCTTTTAATAAGTTTGTTTTTTGATTTTTCTGCAATTTTCTTTTGTTCTTTATTTGTATAGAAAATTCCTGTTCGGTACTGGTCTCCGCGATCTACAAACTGGCCACCATTATCCGTGGGATTAACATTCCTCCAAAACACTTCAAGGATATCTGCATAGGAAATCTTTTCCGGATCAAAATGAATTTGCACTGCTTCTAAATGAGATGTCTGGCCTGAAGCGACCTGCTTATAGGTAGGGTTTTTCTTTTTGCCACCCGTATAGCCGGATATTGCCTGTGTAACGCCAGGGAGATCCTCAAATGGGTGTTCCATGCACCAAAAACAACCTCCCGCAAGAATGGCAACCTCTTGGTTTGTACTTGTGCCTTTTGTGGAAACAATAGCGGGTTTTTTATATAAAAATTTGCTAGTGTTTTCAGGTAATAATTTTGCCAGAAGAAAAACACATACAATTAAAATCAATGCGGCATACATTTTGTTCATGATATTAATTCCTTTTCAGATTGTATCTTTAGCGGTTTATCTACCAAATGATATCAAAACTTAGAAACCCTTGCATTAAAACCGATTAATTTAAAAGGTTTGTCCAAAAACCTGTTGATTATTAGTAGAGGCGTTAATTTGTCTTGTTTTTATTGATCAAACGGGGGTTTGAACTTCAATTGGGTCAGTTTTAAGGAATGGGTATTAAATTTTTTTCATAGTTAGGATTGTTTAATACTTTGTATGAATGAAGAAATTTCTTTCATCATGTTCTTAAAATCCGGGTTGAAGGTTAACCTTCTGACGGGGTGACCTTCATTCTCATCGTTTTTTTCGCCATACTTAACTTTTGAGTTTACATTGATTTTTTGTTCGCACTGTTTTAGCGCATCAATTTCAGCTGTATAAGCTAGGCAATTTTTATATTCTCCATTTTTTCCATAATAATTATTTGCAGGACTTACGGGTAGAGATAAATGGGAGTAATTCAATACCCCTAGAGTTTTGTTGGAAATAGATTTTGTTTTTATTGTGCCACCTGGACAAATCGTATTTTTTTCTTTTATATTTGCGTCACCGGTATACCAGATCATAAAATTTCTTGGGTGTTGGGTACGATTGCAAAAAAAATCTTTCGCTAATAATGGATCTACAGTCGCATCTTTTGAGCTTATTGCTATAAAAAGTGGCATTTTGATGATTTTTTTGTCGGCGAGGCCTCGCATTTCCTTGGTTAAATAATGAAATTGAGCACCCGCATTTGCAGGAAAAGATTCATATTTAACCTTATCGTTATCAGGTAATACGTCCAACCATGCGGCCCTTGGTAAGAATTTCCCAAGGGTTGCAAGCCCTCCGGCAACAAAACCCAATGAGGTGTTTTCTTTAATTCCAGGGGAAATCAGTATTAAACCCTTTATATTATCAGGCTCGTTTTTACGTAAGACATGATGCAGAGTAAGTGTGGCACCGGTTGAGAAACCGAAGATATAGAGCTCATCGACGATTTTTTTAAAACTTTCAATTCCTGCATCTGTAGCGGTGATCCATTCCGAGTATTTAATATTTAGTAAGTCTCCAGGAATTGTTCCGTGACCGGGTAACAGAATAGAGCGAACCCAATAGCACTCTTTATTAAATTCATTACCAATATCTCTAAGCATAAAGGGTGAATCGGTCAAGCCATGTATTAATAGGATACCTTTTATATAAGGTTGGGAGTTGCCGCATTTGTTTTTATTGGGTTTAAACTCAAAGGGAAGGCGTGCTTCAACCCATTTAGGTTCAAGTTTACCTTTCGTTGCATTTACGATCAGATTTTTGGTTTTGTTAATGTACTGGGCAAAGTTTTTTTCAGGTAAAGGAGTCCTGAGATATGAGGGTTTATGTCGAGATCCCATACTTCCATTGCATGCACTCAAACTTAGTATGAAAAACAAAACCCACATAAAAGAATTGGCTTGATGCAGCATAGAACCTCTTTAGTTTTTGTTTTACGGAAATGCCTAAAGTTTTATTCTTTGGCGTGACAACGAACAAAACGATTTTTATCTCCTGAAATTTCAGGATATGTCATTGTACATTTTTTTGCCAAGGAAGAGCCCTGTTCCTCTTCTAAGTAAATAGGGCAGCGAGGATGAAAATGGCAAGCAGCGGGCGGTTGAAGAGGGGAGGGGACATCACCCGTCAAGGTTTCGAAAGGTTTGCGTTCTCCTAAATCTGGAACCGAGCTTAAAAGCGATTTGGTATAAGGGTGTTTCGGATTCTTAAATAAATCCTCTACCGGACCCTGCTCGACAATTTTCCCAAGGTACATGATAGCTACTGTATTTGCGAGGTACCTCACCACGCTTAAATTATGGCTGATAAATAGGTAAGTCAGGTCATGCTTAATTTGTAAATCTTTAAGTAGGTTTAATATTTGTGCTTGGACTGAAACATCGAGGGCACTTGTAGGTTCGTCCAAAACCAGGAATTCAGGTTCAAGAATCAATGCTCGGGCAATAGCGATTCTTTGGCGCTGTCCACCTGAAAATTCGTGAGGGTACCGTTCCAAAACAGAATCACTTAGACCGACTTCTTTCATTACGCGCGAAATTTTTTCCAGTTTTACTTCATAAGACAAGTCTGGAGAATGAACTTCAAGCCCCTCGCCAATAATTCCTTCGATGTTCATTCTGGGTTGTAGTGAACCAAAAGGATCTTGGAAAACCATTTGCATATTTTTTCGAAAATGTTTTAGGTGATTGCCGGTTAACTGCATTAAATCTTGACCGGCAAAAATCACTTCACCTTGTGCGTATGAATTTAATCTTAAAATAGATTCCCCAAGGGTGGTTTTTCCACAACCAGATTCGCCTACCAAGGCTAGGGTAGATCCCTTAGGAATTTCCAGATCGACATTATCTACAGCTCTAATGTGATTTACAGTGCGCAGAAATACACCTTTCTTTACCGGAAAATGTGTTTTAAGATTTTTTACAGAAATAAGTGGTAAAGGGGATGGGTGATTTTGGGGAATGGTTTTTTTCTGGGAATTTAAATCCCATTTTGAATTAATTTCTCTATCCAAAAGATGGCAGGTGACGTGATGCCCTTTAGTTAAAACGTGAGGTAGGCTTTCATTTTTACAAACCTCCATTTGTGCGGGGCAACGATCCAGAAACCGACAACCTTCGTTGTAATCGGTTGCTGAAGGTACTACACCGGGTATGGTATCAAGTAGAAAAGCAGGCTTTTCCAATTTGGGTATGGAACTAAAAAGTAATTTAGTGTAGGGGTGCGCCATGTTTTTAAATATTTGTTCCCGGCTACCGTATTCTGCCATGCGGCCTCCGTACATAATGCAAAGATCATCCGCCATCTGGTTGACGATTCCCATATCGTGTGTGATGAGTAATATCGCCATGCCGGTTTGTTTTTGTAAGTCACTCATCAAACGTAATACCTGGGCCTGAATCGTGACATCCAAGGCAGTGGTTGGCTCGTCTGCTATAAGTAGTTTGGGTTCGCATGCTAGTGCCATGGCTATCATTACTCTTTGTTTCATTCCTCCGGATAATTGATGCGGAAAATCATCGATTCGCTTTTTAGGATCAGGGATCCCAACACGGTCCAGTAAATCAATTGCACGGTTGCGGGATTCACTCTGTGCAATTTTCATATGTTGTTTTAAGGGTTCCTGTAATTGATCCCCAATTCGAAAAAGGGGATTGAGTGAGGTCATGGGCTCCTGAAAGATCATGGCAATATCATTGCCTCGCAATAAACGCATCTCTTCTTGATTTAGTTCAGATAGATCCCGGTCTTCAAAAAAAACGTTTCCTGAAGGATGAAAGCCGTTTTCTGCAATCAGTTTTATAATGGAAAATGCTGTTTGGGTTTTTCCACAACCTGACTCGCCTACCAATGCAAGGGTTTTCCCTTGTTCCAGGTCAAAAGAAACTCCATCTACGGCACGGGCAATTCTTCCGGCTCCGGCATTAAAATGAGTAGAAAGATTTTTAACAGATAAAAGCATTTTTTTATTAAAGAGTTTTTCTTGGGTCGAATGCGTTTCTTATTCCTTCACCTACAAAGGTAAGGAGTGTGATCGTCAAGCTAAGCGTAATGAACGTGGGCAATAAAATCCATATGGCATGGAGATTATTTTTTCCTTGAGCCAACAATTCTCCCAGGCTGGGTGCAGGGCTAGGCACGCCAAGATTTAAAAAATCGAGACTGACCAATGCCAAAATACCTGCTGTCACTTCAAAAGGAAAAAAAGTTACAACCGGAGTCAAAGCATTGGGCAAAATGTGACGACGCATGATTTTAAAATTGGAGACACCTAGACTTTTTGCTGCCTTAACAAACTCATAATTTCTAATCTTTAAAAACTCCGCACGTATATATGCAGCTATTCCCATCCATGCAGTCAGATTTAAAATTAAAAAAAGGAGTAAAGCCGAAGGCACTAAAAATGAACTGAGAATAATAAGAATATACAGGCGTGGAATCGACCCCCAGATTTCAGTTAATCTTTGCCCTGAAAGATCAACCCAACCACCAAAAAACCCCTGGGTTCCACCAATCAAGCAACCAATCAGAGTGCCTGTTATGGCGAGTGAAACTCCAAATAGCATGGATATTCTGAACCCATAAAATAAACGCGCTAAAACATCGCGACCGCGGTCATCGGTCCCTAAATAATGACCGTCTTTCCAGGAAGATGGATGAAAGCTTTCCCCGTCATGGGTCTCAGTCTCGTAAGGTGCTGCGAGTACGACATTACCCGTGACAGACTCTGTAGGTATATATTTGTAGTCATAGCGTACCGGAGGCCAAAGCATCCAATATTCCCTAGGAGAATTTCTAATAGGTTGGGATTGGTTGTTGATTTCAGGAATTGATTCATCTTCTTCGTCTTCAAAGTCTCCAAGATCCAAACCTAAGCCTTTTTCTTCTATGTCAACAGAGCTAGACTCTATGCCACTTAAAAGATTCGTAAAAACTTTTGATTTGTAATCCGGTTCACTAGGCAAAAATCCACCAAAATCTTTTTCGCTATAAGTGATTGCGATTGGGAAATAGGGTTTTCCTTCGACCACAAGTAATATGGGTCGGATGTTGCAAATTAATTCTGCAGGGAGAGAGATGATGAAAAGGAAAATCAATAATAAAAAACTGTAATAAGCGCGCCGATCCTTTCTGAAAATGCCCAGCTTGGTTTTCCATTCTTTGTTTAAACGCAGCATATTATCCCTGAGATTCGTCAAAAGATATTCTAGGATCTATAAAGACATATGAGAGGTCGGTCAATAACTGGCCAATCAAGGCCATCAATGAAAAAATAAAAAGTGTTCCAAGAACAATGGGGTAATCTCTTTGTATTACTGCTTGATAGGAAAGTAAGCCGAGTCCATCGAGAGTAAAAATCTGTTCAAGCAATAGTGAGCCGGTAAAGAACATCGCAAGAAAGGCGAGAGGAAAACCAGTCACTAATGGGATGAGTGAGTTTTTCAGCACATGTTTGAAGAGTACTTTTTTTTCTGGTAAACCCTTGGCGCGTGCTGTCAGGACGTATTGTTTTCGCATTTCTTCCAAGAATGCATTTTTGGTCAGTAGGGTCAAAGTTGCGAACCCTCCGAGCACATAACAAAAAAGTGGTGCCGCAAGATGATGTAAATAATCTAAAAACTTTTCCCAAAAGGTCCAACTCTCATAGCCAGGGGTACCGGCAGAAGTTAATCCCGCTATGGGTATAAGGTGTGTTACAGCACCATCACCCGGCCCCAAAAGGACTATAAGAAAAATGGCAAGTACAAAGCCGGGTACGCTGTAGCCGATTAACACAATCAGACTTGTCCAGGTGTCAAAACGGCTGCCATTTTTTACTGCTTTAGCGATACCTAGGATAATGCAAATGGTATAGGTGAGAAAAAAACTAGTCACGCCCAATGAAGCTGAAACAGGAAGTTTTTCTTTAATCAAAGATAAAACAGATTTGTTTCTATAGAATGAATTTCCAAATTTAAAAACCAAAAACCCTTCCCAATTATCGTAATTGAAAAAGGATTCCATTAAAGGCACATTTTTATTTTGCGGCGAGTACCATATAAATGTTCTCAAGTACCTTTCCCAAAGTGGCTTGTCAAGGTGATAAATCTTTTTGAGCTCTTCAAAATGTTTAGGATCCAATTCCCTTTGTTTACTGCCTGGTCCCGTCATAGCATTTCCACCTGCCTCGGTGAGGGTGCTTCCATGGCCCATTAAAAGAGACTTCATTTGATCAATAGGACCACCAGGGACAAACTGGGTCGCGATGAAAGTAATGGTGATAATCCCGATCAAAGTCGGAAACATCA
>CAYYIR010000061.1:0-10187 GCA_964471995.1 uncultured Nitrospina sp.
GGCATTTTTTAAGTGTTTCTAATCCTTCAGGTTCTCCTTCTATTAATTGACGAACTCTTTTTTCTGTATTAAAAGTAACCCAAACTGATTGTAAGGCCGAAATTGTAAGAATTTTAAAAGAGTCTTTTATGATTCGCATTTTCTGGTCTATTGATTTTGTGTCAGAAAACATTATATTTAGATTAGTTTTAGCGGCTTTTTTCCTTTTTGTTGAAAAACAAAACACTAGGGCACCCAGTTTTCTTCCAAGAATTACTACCGCATTTTGTGATAAAGGTCTTACCAGTAATATCAGTGCATAAACAAAAATATATTCTAGAAGATGCCGAATGGATTTCAAGGTTCCCCACTTTGCTTATTGTTCTGCAATGGCGTGAGCGATTGCGTGGGTGCGATCATGAGAGATTGAAATGTGGATAGCTTTGAGTTTAAGTTTTTGAAATAACTTTTTACCCTTACCGAGCATTTTTAAAACAGGTTGGCCAGTGTCTTTATGAGTTACTTCCATGTCTTGAAAACCCAAAGCTCCAGTAATTCCTGTACCTAGGCATTTTGAAACTGCTTCTTTCACGGCAAAACGTGCTGCAAAATGTTTTACTGGATCACCCTGAGATTTACAATAACTTATTTCACTTGATGTGAATACCCGTTGCTCAAACTTCGGCGAATATTTTTCGATAGAATTTTTGATTCTATCTAATTCAATGACGTCTAATCCAGTTCCAAAAATCATAAGGACTCCTGGATTTGCGAAATCTCGCTTAAAGAATCTTGAATACTTTTAAAATTTATTGCCCCCGCTCGAATTAACCTGACAGGGATCTGAGTGGTATCCAATAATGTAGATGGTTTTCCTCCTCTACAAATCCCTGAATCCAGAATAAGATCGACTTTATTTCCGAGACGATCTTTAACTTGCTCAGCTGTGGTGGCTGGATCTTCACCACTGATATTTGCGCTTGGTGCTGTCAAAGGGTAGTTTAGTCCAGCTAAAATTTTCCGTGTTAATGAGTTCCCTGGTTGTCTTATTCCTATTAAGCCTGTTGTAATATTTTTAGGAATAGTGTGTTTAGGTTTAAAAAGCATTGTTAAAGGGCCTGGCCAGAAAGACTCAATAAGTTTGGTACCGGCTTCTGAGATTTCTTCTACCAAACCATCTAATTTTGTGAGTGAATCAATAAGGAGAAGTAATGGTTTTTCTGGGTCACGGCCTTTAATTGAATAAATTTTATCAACAGCCTTTGTGTTGTAAGGATTTGCACCCAATCCGTAAAAGGTATCTGTAGGAAATGCTATTACACCTCCACCCTCTAAGATCTTTTGGGTTTCCGCTATCATAATTCCCCATGATTCGGGGTTCGATGTTTTAACCTTTAAAATTTGCGGCATAAGGTGTTTTTAATTTTTGACTTTTTTTCTCAACTACCTTGGCCTGTTCTTTTCGATATTTTACAAGTTTGGCAGCGAGTTTTTCATCGGCTAATGCAAGGATTTGTACTGAAAGAAGGCCAGCATTTTTTGCTCCCCATTTACCAATACTTACTGTCGCAACAGGAATTCCTCCCGGCATTTGTGCGGTTGATAAGAGTGAATCAAGACCATTTAAAGGGGTTGAGTCGATTGGTACCCCAATAACAGGCAAAGTGCTTTCGGCGGCAACAACTCCAGCCAAATGAGCAGCACCTCCTGCACCAGCAATAAAAATACGAAGGCCCCTTCGCTTTGCTCCCTGAACGTATTTTCGAGTCCTTTCAGGTGTTCGATGGGCCGAAGTTACCAGCACTTCATGGGCAACGTTAAACTGTTCCAGTACTTTGCTGGCTTCCTCCATGATAGAAAAATCGGAGTCACTTCCCATAATAATTCCAACTAACGGTTTATTCAAAACCTCGACCTCCAAAAAAATTAACAAAGTATATTCGGTTTTTATAACAATTTTTAGGAACTGGATCAAGATATAGAGTGATTCTATTCCTCATAATCCGTCTTTTAATTTATAGGGATTTGCTCTTTAAGGTTGTTTTTTTTCCGTGTTTAATTTCTGGAATGAGCATGAGGGTGGCGAAAATCATCATTGCAAATGAAAGAATTCCGATATTCTGCGCACCGATCAGGCTGACTGTCCAATAACCTAATATTGGCCCAATGGTTCCTCGGACTCCAGTAAGGCAGACATGCACTGACATATATGCACCTGTTTTCCCGGGGGGAGCATATTTAGTAACCCAAAGATTCCATGCAATACTGCCACCTGCAAACGCAGCGCCAATCAATGCAGAACCAAAACCAATAATCAAAGGGTTAGAAGTAATAAAAAATAAAAGGACTCCGAAGCCAAAAAAAAGGTTGAGGATCATTCTTAATAAGACAAAATTCATTTTGTCAAAGAGAGTAGCCCAAAAAGGGATGAGAATCATTCGCATCGTTTCAGGAATGATGGTAATTATCATAGCCACAAAAATGGCAGAACCTTCAATTCCCCATTCGGGAGCTGTTATATAATCCACCCGAAGCGGTAAAGTCCAAAGGTTTGCAAAACCCATTATGAACCAGGTTAATAATACATAACCAAATGACTTGTCTTGGATAACATATTTCATATTTCCAAAAGGGTGGGCATGAGGACTGTCGACAACTGGCTCAGAAGGCATGCAAAAAATGGCAACAGATTTAGCAAATGCGCAAAAACCTAGAAATGTAAATATCCAGTGGTAATTGTTGATGTCTAGCGCAAGAAAAAAAGATCCGATATAACCTGAAAGTGCGGCAATTCCTACTGAAAGTAAAAGAGGTTTTGAAAAAAAAGCAGCACGCTTATCGGAGGGATAATTATCACCATAAATATCTGTAATAAATGGGAGAAGTGCGCTTCGGCAAATATAACCAGCAATTACTAGACAGGAAAAAAGAATAAGAGAAGGGGCCCATGCAGCAAGAATAAGACAAAAACCCGTTATCAGTGAAGGTAGAGATCCCCAGGTAGACTTTTTCCAATTGGTTAGGCTTGCATAGTGCAAAAGAAGCATAGAAAGAAACATTCCCATAAAAGGGGAAGCAGCAATCAATGCTTTGGTAGTATCTCCTGCGTTAAAAAACCGAATGGCTATGAACAGACAAAATGTTTGAGCACCAGAAGACAGCACACCTTCGAATCCACCCCGCCACAAATCGCAAATATAAGTTTTTTGGGTTTTGTTTTTTAAATTTTGATTATCGGAATGCCTCAATTCAATTGGCCCCTGCATTTAGCAATATAAACTTTATTGAACTCGGCATAGGGTTGAATAATTAAAGCCTTTTTGAAGCTTTCGATGGCTTCTGGATAACGAGCCAGTTGAAACAAACAAAGACCATTTCCATTCCAGGCTCCGAAGTGGTTAGGGTTTAATTGCAATGTGATTTCACATTCTTTTATGGATTGAAGATATTTTCTTTGCATATAAAGTACAGTCGCAAGTTTATTATGAGCTTCTGCAAATGTAGGAAAATCCTGTACTAGACCCTCAAAAGTTTGCTGCGCTAACTCATACTGTTGGCAGTCCATTTGTTGAGTTCCTTTGTAAATTCTAGATTCAGCTTCTTTTCCGGCTAGACTGAACCATATATTCCATAAAGCTCTGGTAGCGGTTTGACGTAACTCAGAGTTTTTACTCAACAAATCTTGTAATAATTCTTTTTCTTTCATTGCTCAATAGTTCTATATCAGGTCAATTTTGATTGGAGCATTGTAGCAGGTAAATAGATATTTGGGTTTATCCACTTACAATCGAATTTTTTTCTCGAACCTAGATTGCAGTAAGCGTAAAATCATAAGTAATTAAATGATTTTTTATAGGTATTAAATGATTTTTGGTGGTTCAAATTCAGATCAAGCGGAAGTTATTGTTATTGGCGATGAAGTAATAAGCGGTTTGATTGTCGATACTAACTCCAAATACCTTGGTGAAAGAATTCATGAGTTGGGGATAGGTGTTTCACGCATAACCAAAATAGGAGATGATTTTTCCAGTATCGAAGAATGTGTCGAAAAGGCCCTTAACCGATCTAATTGGATTGTCCTCACAGGAGGACTGGGCATTACCCATGATGACATAACTAAATCAGTAGTTATAAAAGTATTTGGTTCAAAATTATGTCGGGACGAAAAAGTCAGCGCCATGTTGCAGAAAGTTTTTAGAAAAAGAAACAGAGAAATCCCGGAAAGTATAAAATCACAATGCGAAGTTCCTGATAATTGTCAGGTGCTTTATAACGAAATGGGGACAGCACCTGGTCTGCGATATGAAAAAGATGGCCGTGTTTTGTTTTGTCTTCCTGGAGTGCCTTACGAGATGAAGCATTTGTTCGAGGAATACATTGTTCCTGAACTAGCGCCAAAATCATCAAAAACTTTTTCACAACGTATTATAAAGACTACTGGTATCTCAGAGTCTGACTTGTGGCAAAAAGTAAGTTCTTTATCAGCTCTGCAAGATAAGGTTTCTGTGGCTTCTCTGCCATCTCATTTAGGAGTAAGAATTCGACTTTCTTGCCTTGCAGAAAAGAAAGAAAAAGGAGAATCAGTTCTTGATGAAGTTGAAGAATCTTTGATGGGTTATATAGGGCAATATGTTTATGGGAAAAATGATGAAACACTTGAAGATAAAGTGGGTCAGTTGTTGGCAAAAAAATCTATGACTCTAGCAACAGCGGAGTCTTGCACCGGTGGACTAATTGGACATCGCCTTACTCAAATATCAGGCAGTTCACTTTATTTTAAGGAAGGCTTTCTTGTTTATAGTAATGAAGCTAAGATCTCTCGATTAGGGGTAAAACAACAAACCTTGATGGATTATGGAGCTGTCAGTGAGCCAGTTGCACGTTCTATGGCAGAAGGGGTTTGTCGGGTTACAAAAGCCGATATAGGAATTTCGGTGACAGGAATTGCAGGGCCAACGGGAGGAACTGATAAGAAACCTGTGGGTTTAACTTATATAGCCATCTGTGATGAAAATGGAACTTGGTGTAGAAAATTTATTTATACCCATGACCGCATAAAAAATAAAGAGCGTGCTGCACAGACAGCTTTAAATCTTTTGCGGTTACGATTACTTGGTTTATTGAAGTGAATAAAAATGTTCTTAAAGTTTGGAAAAGTTTTTAAAGGGGAGAATTAAAAGAACTCCAGCTACGAATCCACCAATATGAGCAAACCAAGCTGTTGTAGAAGTAGTGGTAAAAGCGCTGTTCCAGATCTGTAAAATAATCCAAAAGAGCAGCAGGACGATTGCGGGAATGCGAGCAATGGTCCAGAAAAACCCAAGGAAAATAAATGTTCTTATTTTAGCAAAAGGAAATAAAATCAGATATGCACCTAATATTCCAGATATTGCCCCGCTGGCTCCTACCATAGGTATTTTGGAATCCAGATCGGTGGTAATATGCCCAAAGGCTGCAAGTGTTCCACAAAGGAAATAAAATAATACGAAACGGAGTTTGCCCAAAACATCTTCAATGTTGTTTCCAAAAATCCAAAGGTAGAGCATGTTTCCACCCAAGTGCCAAATGCCCGCATGAAGAAACATCGATGTATAAATTGTTGGATAAACCTCGAAGGGCCGTTTCAATAGCTGGATGGGAACTAAGGCGTAGTCAGCATAAAGAGCACTGGAGTTAATAGGTAAGCTAGTTCCATAAAAGAAAACTGTAATATTTAATAAAATGAACAGCAAAGTTATGAGCGGGAAACTCTGTGTTGAATTTTCGTCTTTCAGGGGAATCATCAGTGAGAGTTACTTTAATGCAATTTGATAGTATTAAAAAAGCGGGTTATTCTAAGGCCTGATTTTGTGTTTCGCAATCATCGATATTATAAGTCATAAATAATATTTAGCCATGGACGATATAGAGGGATTAGTACCATTATCTGAGGGAGATGATCTTCCGGTTGCTCCTGAGAGACTTGAAGAATCATTGGAATGGGTGATCGACACTTACCGCAAGCACCAGTCGAATAGGGTGACTTCCTGGCTAAACGAAAACCTTGGGAAAGGTAGAAGAAAAAAAAATCTGATACCCCGGGTATTGTTGGACATAAATCCGATCACTCACCGACAAAGCTTGCTTGAAGTGGTATTTCCAGCACCCAGAATTATCAATGAAAGTTTATTAGATGTAAATAGCTTGAAATTTATGCTGGACGCAGGATCAGGGATGGGAAAAACTACCTTTCTAATGTGCTATTTGGAAGAGTTGCTTGACTCTGCTAAACATTCAGTCTATTCCCTTCCCATATATTTTCATTTGGGTAATGTTCCGGAAGGTGGAGGGTTTCAGCAATTTCTCGAAACCGTCTACCAGGAAATCATTGACGTCATCTTGTTGGAAAAAGAGGAAAACCCCGATTTAATTCTTGATGAAGATTTGCTTAAACAAACCATAAATTCAATTTTTGGTTACAGCAAATTCATGTTTTTATTGGATGGTTTTGATCAACTTCATCCTCAAGATCGGTTCCGATTTTTCGTAGATTCTTTTTTGGAAGATAATGCTTTTCGTAGCAATTTTGTTTTACTGGCAAGTCGAAAATTTGAATTTGGCTCATTGGCTACGGATGCTGTGATAAAACGCGGTGAGGGAGCCGCATTTCAAATGGCCTTCCAGCCTCTTTCTTCTGAAGAAAATAATTTGTATTTGGGTGATGCTGCAAAAAATAAAATCATTGCAGAACTGGCTGCTTTTAACCCGGAACTTTTGCTAACACCGGTTTTGCTAAAAATGATTCGTAATCTTTCTGAAAATGAGTTGTTAGAAGGGCTTAATAACAGAGCCGAAATATATTCGCAATGGTTCAAATATTTATTGTTGCAGGAGAACCCAAATTCTGAGGATACGAATTTAGAGAAATGTATCGATCAATTAGGAGAAATTGCTTATCAACAGGTAGCGCAGGGAAAAATTCAACGCTTCCAAAAGGAAGAGCCTGGTTATGATAAAAGGGATATAGATAAAGATAAATTTGATCTTTTGATTCAAGAGGACGATATCCAACCCAGGTGGAATGGTGTTATACAGCAGACGCCAAGAAGATGGGAGTTTCGTCATCCTTCCTTTCAGGAATTTTTGGCAGCACGACATATCTCACAAACATCCAATTGGCAAGAAATAGTAAGAACAAACTGTGGAGATGAAAAATGGTATGAGGTTTTTAAAATATTAGCAGGTTGCGTTTCTGGAAAAGAACTTTTCGATGTTTTTATCGAAGAAGGCGCTGTAATGCTAGCGGGCAATTCTTTACCAGAGGTTAGAGATCTACCTGAAGGACAAAGCTTGCTTGTGCGTCAGTTGTTAAAATATCAATGTCAAGAATCCCTGCCCCAGTTTAAACCTTGTCGTCTTGTTCGTGTAAAAGATGTTTGGAAAACCAACGATGAAGATTATTTAAAAGTTTTGTTGGATAAATTGTTGAAACGTGAGAATCGGGATAGCAGAATACTATTCAGCGTTTTCGAATTAGTTCTGAGCAAAAATGAATTAGATATACATGAATTGTTGGACAACTTCGACTTGGAACCAATAAGAAAGCTTAAAGAACTCCAGTCGTTTTTTAGTGAGGTGGAAGATAGAAATAAAGTGAACCTTTCTAAGTTGAAAAAATTCAGCGAAATGGTAACGGTTCCCAAAGGTAAGTTTATATATCAGGAAGAAGACGATGAAGAAGATCAAATAAATCTCGATGAGTTTTCTATCATGAAGTTTCCCGTCACCAACTCACTCTATATGCAATTTGACCCACAACATAAAACGCGCTATCGACAGTATTCATGGGAGGAAGATCAACCGGTAATTGGTATCAATTACTATGAGGCAATTATTTTTTCTCTTTGGTTGGGACTCCGTTTGCCTACAGAAAAAGAATGGGAAAAGGCCGCAAGAGGTACGGACGGTCGAGTATACCCGTGGGGAGAAGCAATGGGTTACGAAAAAGGCTTTGCCAATACTTGTGATTTTATGGAGTGTAAAACAAATTCAGTCACTGAACTTGAACCTGGAATGTCTCCCTATGGGTGTTTCGATATGGCTGGAAACGTATGGGAATGGTGTATGCAATGGAATGTTTCTAAGCACTCAACACAACGGATTGTAAGGGGAGGCTCATGGATGAATTATCTGGTACATGCAAAATGTTTTTTTCGCAATGCGTTTGATCCTGCCGAAAGATATCTGGCTGTAGGCCTGAGATGCGTTTCAGGCTCACGCTTTACTGAAATTGAAGATGAAGATATGGATGAAGATTAAATCATTTGAGCCAAAAACCAGACCCTGAAATAGTAAGCGAAACGCATAAAAAGTATTTTAATCCAATAGTTTACCTGATAAAATAAGCAGTCTATCAACTCCTGATTACAATTAACTATTAATAGGCAATTTCTATAAGTGGGAAAACTGAAATTGTCTGTCAGTGATGTAACACCACCAAAACATGGTGGGTTTTCTTCGTTTTAATAGATAGAAACCTACACTATTTTTTCCTTGTGTTGAAAAATATGAATAACCCACATATGTTCAGGGCTCTGGAATTAGCCAAAAAAGGAAAGACCGCTCCCAATCCGATGGTAGGGGCTATTTTAGTTAAAAAAGGGAAAGTTATCGCAGAGGGATTTCATTCATATGCGGGTGGGCCGCATGCGGAAGTGGTGGCCTTAAGGAAAGCAGGGAAGAAGGCAAAAGGCGCAGACCTTTATGTTAATTTAGAGCCTTGCTGCCACGAGGGTAGAACCCCTCCTTGTACTGATGCCATCATCAAATCGGGTGTGAGTAGGGTTTTTGCCGGGATGAAAGATCCGAACAAAAGAGTTTATGGCAAAGGAATTCGTGTTTTAAAAGCCGCCGGGATAAAAGTTTCGATCGGATTGATGAAGAATGATTGTGAAAAACTAAACGAGGTATTTATCAAGGTGATAAAAACGGGGCTTCCTTTCGTTACTATGAAGACCGCAATATCCCTTGATGGAAAAATCGCTACACGGACAGGAAATTCTCAGTGGATTTCGGGAACCCGGTCCCGCAACTTTGTACATGAGTTGAGAAATCAGAATTCCGCTATTCTCGTAGGAACAAATACTATATTGAATGACAATCCGCAATTAACTTGTAGATTAAACAAAAAAGGAAGTAGACATCCTACGCGAATTATTTTGGATCGGGGAAATAAAATACCGCTCAAAGCGAAAGTTTTTGCAAACAGCAAAGAACAACGAATAATTTATGTTTCTGGTCCAAAACTTTCGATACAAAGGAAAAAATCTCTAGTTGAAAAAAATATAGAAATCATAAATGGGAAAATGGGAAAATCGGGCTTTGATTTAAAGCATCTAATGAAACTTCTTGTGAAAAAAGATCTTACCTCTGTATTGATTGAAGGAGGGGGAGAGATCAATAGTAGTGCTCTAAAGGCAGGGATCGTTGATAAGGTTTATACTTTTATCAGTCCTATTTTAATTGGTGGGCAGGCTGCTCCGGGACTAATAGGAGGCATAGGCGTTTCTAAAATTGTGAAGGCAATAAACTTAAAGAATATGAAGGCAACTCAAATGGGTGAAGACCTGATGGTGGAGGCCGTACCATGTTTAGCGGAATAATTGAATCAGTAGGAACCGTTCGTGAATTCGTTCATGATAAAGAAAGCGCAGTTATGGTCGTAGAGGCAGGTACTAATTTTCTAAACCTGGAAAATGGAGAAAGTATTGCGGTGAATGGCGTTTGCTTAACTATTGTTGAATTTAATGATTCAACATTTCGAATGGATTTGGGAACCGAGACTTTAAACAAAACTAGTTTTAAAAATATAAAGTCAGGAGATCGGGTTAACTTGGAAAGATCATTAACATTTTCCTCAAAAATCAGCGGCCATTTTGTAAGCGGACATATTGATCAGGTAGGCAAAGTAACAAGTATTGAAAAAAAAACAGGTGAAATTTTGCTGAAATTTTCTCATCCACCTTTTCTGGGTTCTTACATAATGGAAAAGGGTTCCATTGCTTTGGATGGTATAAGCCTGACTGTATTTAATTGTAAAGATAATTCTTTTAATGTTTCGATCATTCCTTTTACGTGGACCCATACGAACCTCAACACTAGGAAAATAGGTGATTTAATAAATATTGAATGTGATATGATTGGCAAATACGTATATAAAGCATGTGAAA
>CAYYIR010000062.1:0-10164 GCA_964471995.1 uncultured Nitrospina sp.
GATTTAATAAATTGAATTGGTTCCATTAATTTAGAGAGGCTTAATTACTTTGAAAAAAGTCTGGGCAAAACCTACACAAAGAAATCAAATTTTAGAACAATTACAAAGCAATGAGGTTGGCACTGCCTTCAACTATCGTGCAATCCATTTATTAAAGTTTTACAGTAAAACTTTCGATTATAAAGAAGGGACGTTTCCAAATGCTGAACGGGTCAACTCAACCATTTTAATCCCGCTATATCCAAAGTTAACGGACAAAGAATTTGATTATTTAATCAAGCGCCTAATTCAAACTGTATGATCAAGCATGGGCAACCAATGAGTGATTCGCATTTAAAGGTTAAATTATGCCAAAAATCTTAATTACAGGAGTCGCCGGATTTATCGGTTCCAATCTCGCCATTTCTTTATTGGAAAAAGGATACCATGTTATAGGTGTAGATAATATGTCACAAGGAGAGGAACTGAACCTTGCTAAATTTATCAAGCATGATTCCTTTGAAATTCATTATATTGATATCCGAGATGAGTCTCTTCTAAAGACTGCCTCTGAAGGTTGCCAAACAATTGTCCATTTAGCGGCCTATAAAATTCCCCGATATACAGATGCTTTAGATACACTAATGATTAATTCTCTAGGCTCAGAAAATGTTCTCAAAGCTGCCACAGAAAATAACTCGAAAGTAGTTGCTGCTTCAACTTCTGATGTTTATGGGAAAAACCCTAATGTGCCTTTTAATGAAGAATCAGATCTTGTCATGGGCAATCCTCATGTTAAAAGATGGGCTTATGCAATTTCAAAAATGTTTGAAGAGCAAACACTTTTTGCATACAACCAACGTTTCGGAATTAATGTAGTTCCTATTCGGTTTTTTGGAGGGTATGGGCCCAACCAAAACCTCACTTGGTGGGGAGGACCGCAATCAGTTTTCATAAATAAGGCACTTGATAATGAAGAAATAGAAGTACATGGTGATGGTTTACAGACACGGTCATTTACTTATATCTCTGATCATGTAAATGGAATTATCCGTACTATAGAAAATCCAGCCGCTAACAATAAAGTTTTTAATGTAGGTAACACATTTGAAATTAGCATTTTGGGTTTGGCAAAACTTATATGGAAATTGATACGCGGAGAAGAACCTCCAAAAATCAAACTCATTCCTTACACCACATTTGGGAAATATGAAGATGTTATGCGACGAATTCCTGATATCACCCGCGCCCGCAATGTTCTTGGATTCGAACCCAAAGTAGATTTAGAAGATGGCCTACGCCGCACTATTGATTGGCAGGTTATCCGACGCAAAGAATTGAACATAAACACTCCCCATATTCCCGTTTGTTTGAGGTAAATAAATTTTGGAACGCCTATTTATAGTAGCACCGATTTTCAATGAAGCATTAAATATCGCAGCTCTGTTCGAATCTTTTTTGAAACTACGAGAAGAATTAAAAGACCGATTTTTTATTCAGTATATTTTAGTCGATGACGGTAGTAATGATGGGACTATAGCAACCGCCAATCAAAAAGCAGGAGACCTTAATCTTAAAATACTACAACATGAAAAAAATATTGGTCCAGGTGCAGCGTTTGCTACTGGATTTACCTATCTTGCCAAGCATATTGGAGAACAAGATTGGGTAATTACCATGGAAGGCGATAATACCTCTCGCTATGAAATAATAAGACAGATGTTAACTCGAATCCAAGAAGGTTTCGATATAGTACTTGCAAGCCCTTATATGTACGGTGGCGGTATAAAACAAACTAATTTATTTCGCAAACTAATGAGCAGCGGTGCTAATTTAGTTGTTAAAGACTTACTTGGAATTCAAGGGATTCTAACTGTAAGTTCTTTTTTTCGTTTGTTTCGAGGAAAAGCGTTAATTAAAATGCAAATGGTTTTTGGGCCTGAGATCGTCGAACGTAAAGGATTTGAAAGTATGGTTGAAATGGTAATGAAAATTGCAATGTTAAAACTACCTCTATCGGAAGTGGCGATGGAGCTTGATACTTCTCTAAGAAAAGGAAAGAGTAAAATGAAAATTCTTCGGACCATAAAAGGTTATCTTGTTTTATGGTATTACAAGAAAGGGTGGTTGAAAAAACTGGAGAATTCTAAAATATGAATAAAAAAATTGCTCTTATCACGGGTATTACCGGTCAAGATGGCTCTTATCTAGCTGAGTTTTTATTAAAAAAAAACTATGTTGTTCATGGAATAAAACGCCGAACATCGCTTTTCAATACAGACCGGATTGATCACCTTTATCAAGACCCTCATGTTAACAATCGCAACTTTATGCTGCACTACGGTGACATGACTGATTCAAGCAGCCTACTTCACATTATTCAAAAAGTGCAACCTGATGAAATTTATAACCTCGCAGCCCAAAGCCATGTCGCGGTATCATTCGAAGAACCTGAATACACTGCCAATTCGGATGCCTTAGGCGCCCTAAGAATACTAGAAGCAATGCGTATATTAGGCCTACAAAATAAAACGCGTTTCTATCAAGCCTCTACATCTGAACTTTATGGGCTAGCACAAGAGATACCACAAAAAGAGAACACTCCATTTTATCCTCGCAGTCCATATGCTGTTGCTAAGCTTTATGCATACTGGATCACGGTCAACTATCGTGAAGCCTATAATATGTTTGCCTGCAATGGCATCTTGTTTAATCATGAGAGCCCCGTACGAGGTGAAACATTTGTTACACGTAAAATCACGCGCGGTTTAGCACGCATCAAACTCGGGTTGCAAGACTGCCTTTATCTTGGGAATTTGGATGCAAAAAGAGATTGGGGGCACGCTAAGGATTACGTAGAGGTAAAATGGCTAATTTTGCAACAAGACCATCCAGAAGACTTCGTTGTTGCAACCGGGATACAATACAGCGTGCGAGAGTTTGTCGAAGCTGCTGCTAAAGAAATTAATATAAATATAAAATGGAAAGGAGAAGGTTCTGATCAAAAGGGCTACGATGTGCAAGGAAGGTGTATCGTTGCTATTGATAAACGTTATTTTCGCCCCACTGAAGTAGACAGCCTTCTAGGAGATGCCTCGAAAGCTAAGGAAAAATTAGGCTGGACTCCAAAAATAACCTTTAAAGAATTGGTCTCAGAAATGATGTCCGAAGATCTGAAATCAGCTGAGCTTGATGAGCTAGCAAAAAAACACGGTTACAAGCCTTATAACCGCCACGAATAATATATGGCACCTAAAAAAATAAAAAAAACCGATAAAATTTTTATTGCCGGGCACCTTGGCATGGTCGGATCAGCAATTGTTAAAGGTCTCCAAAAAAAAGGCTACAGCAATTTACTAACCCGAACTAGAAAAGAACTCGATCTCCTTAACCAGGATAGCGTGTTTAGGTTTTTACAGAAAGAAAAGCCCGATTACATTTATATTGCAGCTGCCAAAGTGGGTGGGATCCATGCCAATAATAAATTTAGAGCTCAGTTTATCTATGAAAATTTGGCTCTTGAAACCAACATAATTCATGGAGCCTATCTTGCCGGGGTCCAGCGTCTCTGTTTTTTAGGATCCAGTTGCATATATCCCCGTGATTGCCCACAACCCATTAAGGAAGAATATCTCTTAACGGGATTGCTTGAACCAACGAATGAACCCTACGCAATTTCAAAAATTGCCGGTATAAAAATGTGCGAAAATTATAACAAACAGTACGGCACAAAATTCGTCTCAGCCATGCCAACAAATCTTTACGGTCCAAATGATAACTACGATCTGGACACAAGCCATGTACTACCAGCCTTAATTCATAAAGCACACCAAGCAAAAATAAATAATGAAAAAAAGCTTGTGGTCTGGGGAAGTGGAACACCTATGCGTGAATTTCTTTATGTCGATGATGCAGCCGATGCTTTAATTTTTATGATGGAAAATAATTTAAACGAGGGGGTATTTAACATAGGAAACGAACAAGAAATTTCAATTAGGAAACTAGCTGAAACGATAATCAGTTTAATAGGTTTTAAAGGTAAGATCGTTTTTGACCCTGACAAGTTAGATGGCGCACCACGTAAATTAGTTTCAGTCGAACGACTTAAACAACTTGGTTGGCAAGCAACAACTAAACTTGAAGATGGGATCAAAAAAGCTTATAAAGATTTTTTAAGGCAGTATGATAATCAGAAAATTAAATGACTACATAAAAAAAATTTCACATCCCCAATCTTTGATAATAGATTAAGTAAAAAAGCACGCACTATTCGATCCTAAAAATAATGCTATAACCAAAGCGAGGATAGCATGCCCCAAAATGACCAATCAGTCGGACAAACAATCCCAAGCACCCTGCTAACCAAAACGAACTTTATTAAATAGAGGAAAAAATGAATCCTTCGGCTATTCAAGCAGTAAAAGATTTATATGCAAATATTGGTGCACCGCCAACTTTAGGTACTTTTATTTTGAGCGGAATTTTAGCATTTCTATATGGATATTTACTTAGTCTAGTATATATCCGGTTTGGACGACCTTTATCAAGCGGAAAATCATTTGGGCAAACGTTTGTTTTAGTAGCAATGACCACTATGTTTATCATCACCGTTGTCAAATCTTCTCTCGCGTTATCTTTAGGTTTAATAGGCGCACTTTCAATAGTTCGTTTTCGAACTCCTATTAAAGAACCTGAGGAATTGTCTTATCTCTTTGTCGCTGTGGGTATCGGATTAGGACTAGGCGCAAATCAATTTTTAATTACAACTGTGGCTTTTTTGATCATTATTTTTGCAATCATTTTTCTTAAACGTGGTTCAACAAACACAAGCTATGAAAACCTATATTTGACAGCACGAAGCGGGGAACAGGATGAAAGTATTATTAATAAGGTTAACGAAACCCTCCTGCAGTATTGTGACTCAATTCAGCTTAAACGCTTGTCAACTACAACCACTTTGTTTGAAGCGGTTTATTTGATTGGCATAGAAAATACTGAACAGTTAACTGGTTTGAACAATGAGTTACGTTCTATAAAGCCCGATCTTGAACTAAGTTTTGTCGATTTTGAACGCGGCGGCCAATGATCGTAAAGCAATCCAATAAAATCCAAAAAAAACTTTTTCTTAAACGTAGTAAAAAAACAGCAAGTGTTGCTACCTTATTTTTTGGAATTATTTTCACTTCAGTATTATCATTCTCGGTCTCTAATGAAAAACATCAAGTTCAATCTTTTATAAGCAAGATAAAGTATTTTTGGAATCTATCCGTAATTTCCACACGATCTCCCTATAAAGGAGGCGATAGCAACACATTTGGCATTGGCTATTATGAAAATAAACCGGATTTTCCTGGCGTAAAGCGTATTTTTTTGGATATCAAACACAAACATTGGGAATCTCTGAAAATACATCGAGATCAATCTCTTAAATCAAAAAAGGTCATCAGATATAAGAACCCTTATGTGCCGGCAAAAATCCGTTTCAAGAACAAAACCTATAAAGCACGAATACGGTTCAAGGGTAATTTTGATCATCTTAAAAAAGATAAATGGTCGTTTCGAGTTATTTTAAAGAAAAAAAAGACCTTATTTGGAATGAAGCAGTTTAGCCTTCAGCATCCATCGCAAAGAGCCTGGTTGTATGAAAAAATTATTCACCTCGCCATGAAACGCGAGGGTCTTTTAGGACTCAGATATGATTTTATTTATCTGACGATTAACGGAAAAAACATGGGTATCTATGCTATAGAAGAACATTTTGAAAAAAGGCTAGTCGAAAATAATCGACGCATTAACGGCCCTATTTTGAAATTTTATAGAAGTTATTTAACAAGATTTGACGCCGCCAAAACGGAATCTGTTAAAAAAAATCCTATTTTGTACCAGCAATATCAAAAAGCAAAAGGAATTCTCGCTGCTTTAATTGTTGGGGAATTAACAGTTGAAGAAGTATTCGATCTTAAAAAACTTGCAAAATTTGCAGCCCTAATCGATTTATTTGGTGCCCACCACGGCGCCCATTGGTCTAGCTCTCGTATGTACTATAATCCGGTTACATCCCGCCTTGAGATTTTCTGCTACGATAATAACATTATTGGATATTTTGAACCTCTAATTGGAGCCGGAAGAAGCTATTTTCAGGAACAAGGACCTAATACACTGCCATTTTTTGACATATTATTTAATGATCCGGTTTTTTTTAAAGCATATGTGAATGCACTTAAACAAGTCGCAAAACAATCCTATCTCAAAAAAATGCTATCTGATTTTAAAAATGTTATAGATAGAGATGAAAAAGTACTTCAAAGCGAATGGGTCAGTTTTGGTTTCACCAAACAATGGATGTTTGATACTTCCCGCGTTCATCCATCTTCCGTGAGCTTTCTCTATCAGACCCAAAAAAAAATCCAGACGATACTATCAGGAAAAGGAGCGATTAAAGCTTACCACCAAAAAAACCAAGATAATAAAACTATACTTGCTTTAAAAAACACGTCTCCAATGCCTATAGAAGTAATAGGCATTTACTTTCAAAATACACTCCATCCTCCAACGAAGAAAACAATACTTCCGGTAAAACCACTTAAAAGTGAGGCTAAAGTAAAACTGGTTAATTTCCCTAAATTGGATATTGTAAAAACGCAAAATTACTCTGCCAAACTGAAATATGAAATTATGGGTGCAAACCTAATACAAGAAGTAAATATTAGTCAAAAACCTCTAAAAGAAGGAATACCTTTCAAGGCAGCTCCAAATATTTCATTGAACAGAAAAAATCTAACATCCCCATGCCCCAAGGTTCAAACAATAAACGAACTTAAGGAATATGAATTTCTGGATTTCAAGCTAGCAACTAATGAAATTTTTATTCGAACAGGAACTTGGGAGCTTTCAAAAAATTTGATACTACCAGAGGGCCACAAAGTGATTATCCAACCAAAGGCTCTAATCATTTTTAAAAATTGTGCAAGCATTATAACTTATTCGCCTGTCACTTATATTGGGGAGCAAATTCCTTTTGATATTTATTATATTTCTAAAGATATTACTCGTCAAAAAAGTAATCTTGCCGAATTTAAATTTTTGAACATAAATGAAAAAGAAAAAAATATAAGTATTCGCAAAGGAAGATGGGAACTCTCAAAAAATCTGATAATCCCAAAAGGATACAAATTATTCGCCGGACCCGGCACACAAATCAATCTGAGCAATGGTGCAAACCTATTAAGTTATTCCCCCATTGATTTCAAAGGAACCAAAGAAGAACCAATAATCATCCAATCATTGGATAAAAGTGGAGGCGGTTTAGCCGTCATCAATGCAGGAAACAAGTCAAATCTACGACATACAAGTTTCAAAGGTCTCTCCACACCAGAATCTAAAGGATGGAAATTAACAGGTGCGGTTACTTTTTATGAGTCTGACATCCAAATTGAAAACTGCCAATTTTTTGATAATGATTCTGAAGATTCACTGCATGTACTTCGTTCTAAAGTTCAAATATATAACACACATTTCAAAGACACTTACTCCGATGCTTTTGATGGTGATTTTATAAACGGGAAAATAATTAAGTCTACATTCCAAAACACAGGAAATGATGCAATAGACATTTCTGGCACCCGTTTAAAAATTAAAGACGTTCAGATTGAACTTGCTAAAGACAAGGGTATTAGTGCGGGAGAGAATAGTCGGATTTTAATTGATAATCTTGCGGTCAAACAGGCAAAAATTGCGATTGCCAGTAAAGACATGTCTAATATTCTTGCAAAAAATATTTCTATCAAAGATAGTACGATTGGTTTCGCAGCCTACCAAAAAAAGCCTGAGTTTGGTCCAGCAAAAATTAATGTGGCACATGTTATCCATAACAATTTAAACAATCCTTTTATGGTCGAAACAGGATCAACACTTTTGGTGGATGGAATTGAGCATGCAGTCAAGCAAAACGATGCATACAAGCTCCTTTATCCAAAAATAAATTGATCTGAATTGTTGCAAATGTCTATTTTAAAAAAACGTTACGAACGTAAATATATAACTGATGTTTTGTTGGCAGAAGAAGTGGAACTTGCACTTAAGTTACATCCAAGTCTATTTTTCGAAAAATACCCACCACGATTTATTAATAATATTTATTTCGATAATCCTAGCTTTAAAGATTACCAGGACTCAGTCCAGGGCATATCACAGCGTAAAAAAATAAGAATACGATGGTATGGAGATTTAAAGGAAAATATAAAGAATGCCCAGGTAGAATTAAAATATAAAAATGGTGTCTTGGTAAGCAAGGAACGCTTTCCTCTGATACCCTTCAAATTAAGTGATATAGAAAAGCCAAGTAAGTGGCATAGTATTTTGGAAAAATCACAAGTTCCTTCTGCAATCGATATGGAGATTCGGGAGCTTAACCAAATAGTATCAAACAGATACTATAGAAAATATTTTCTGACACCAGACGATAAATTCAGAATCACAATTGATTCTAATATGGAATCACGTATGGTTGGCTGGTTCAATAAAAATTCTAGATCTAGTCCATCAAATAAAGTAGTAATTGAACTAAAATATGACCTGACTGCTGATATAAATGTCGGCAAAATACTCCGTTTTTTACCCTTTACATTGAGTAAAAACTCTAAATATTTGGGAGCTATGGAGAGTTGGTGATGCCAAAAATTTATAAATTTTTTTTCACCATTCTTTGAAACCAATATTCTTATAAATAACTCCAATCTTTTTGATGCCCTCCTATCTAGCGAATCAAAATATGCCTTCCATAACAGTAGTGGTCCCCAGTTTTAACCAGGCGAACACTCTTGATCAAACATTAATCAGCATTATGGACCACAATAATTCTGAAGGGTTGGAGGTTTTGGTTTTTGACTCTATGTCTACAGATTGGACTTCAAAAGTTCTAGACAAGTGGGAAAGCCGTTGCACAATAATAAGAGAAAAAGATGGTGGGCAAAGTGATGCTCTCAACAAAGGTTTTATAAAGGCTAAAGGAGAAATTATTTGTTGGCTGAACTCAGATGATATCTTCTTCCCAAATGCACTAGACCAAGTTCGTCAAAGATTTTTGGAGAATCCTTCTGCTCAAGTTATAAGTGGACGTGGTGTACACCTTTATCAGGACGGAGGATTTAAAATTCCTTTCCCAGAAAACCTTAATTTTGAAGAATCCTCATTCAACGACTTCCTAATTGATATTTTGCAACCCACGGTTTTTTTTCGTCGTGATCTGTTGGAAAAATTAGGAGGGATTGACCCAACCCTACATTATGTTATGGATTGGGACTTATGGTGTAGGTTCATTAGGGAAAAAGCAATATGGTTGAAGGTGGATGATTTATACTCAGCTGCAAGAGTTCACCCGAAAACCAAAACATCAAGTGGCGGACTATCACGCTTACTTGAACATTGGCGGGTTGCCAGGAAATATACAGGCTCATGGTTTCCAAGGTCGAGCCTGGGATTATTTTTTTCCTGGGGGCTCGAGGATGCACCTCAACCCCTATCTTTACTTTTTAAAATTGCATACAATCTAAAATTCTTTTTCCTTTTTAAGGAGATAAAGCCAAATATCCATAATTCGCAATTTTGCCAAAGGGAAAAACATATAAGCTTTCCCTGGTATGGAGATAAGGCAAACTCTATTAAAATCGAACTAGAATTTAATAACTTTGAAAACTTACCAGAAAATATAACTCTAAAAATTAATGATCAATCTTTTAACCCGAAGCTTAACCGAGGATTAAAAAATCAAAGTATTACCATTGACCAAGAATTCAAAACAAATTTGTTCAGTCTATCTATATTGACAGATCTTTCTGTGCAATTCAGGATATTAAAAGTTACGCCATCAGTTTGATAATTGATGCAATTTTTAAGATTAAGCTGAACAACAAGGGTACATTGTATTATTTCTTATTTCTGTGTTGTGTTGTGACTAGCAGGACTTTTGAAAAAAGCTTTTAAACAAAGAGGGGGGGCTTAAGAGATATTGTGGCAATACTAGCAAATGATTGGAAATTGGCGTCCCCAGCGGGATTCGAACCCGCGTCGCCGGCGTGAAAGGCCGGTGTCCTGGGCCTGGCTAGACGATGGGGACAGACAATTTATTGAAAAAAAGAAAGTTAAGAAGTGAGCCGCGAAGGGATCGAACCTTCGACCACTTGATTA
>CAYYIR010000063.1:0-10060 GCA_964471995.1 uncultured Nitrospina sp.
TTCGATCACCCCACCTTAGGTACATTCGAAGCAACATATCAGCCCAGTCCTGAGACTCTGTACCTCCTGCACCAGAGTTAATAGCCACGAAAGCGTTATTGAAATCATTTTTTTCTGAAAGAAGAGCCTTGAACTCGGCGCCAGCAACCTGTTCATCAAGATCTTTTAAGGAGGATTGAACTTCGATCAGAAGAGAGGGGTCATTTTCCTCTTCCGACAGTTCAAGCATGGCGCAAATATCATCACTGGCGCTTTGAAGGTTTTCCCAAATTTCAACTTGGCGTTGCAACGCAGACCTATTTTGAAGAGACTTCTGCGCTTCTTGGTTATCTTCCCAGAATCCTGGCCGGGTAATTATTGCATCCAAAGATTCAAGGGTTTTTATTTTGTTTTCAACGTCAAAGAAACCCCCGGAGCTGATCTATTCTAGTTTCAATATCTTTTAAATGTTTGGTGTGGTCTTCTTGCATTGGTTTCTCCATTTTCGTTGACGCTCGTATTATTTTCTCCAATCCTTAAGGGAAAAGCAAGCCGTCAAAGCAATACCTTTAAATCTGGAAAAATTGGTTTATCATAAACTGTGTTTAAGGCCGGCGTCTGAAAAAACTAATAACAACTTAGGCAATCTCAAGTTTTTACCGATAAGTAATACATAGGGCAAATAAGCACAAATAAAAATCTACTGGCCATCCTTATTAAATAAGGTTAACTAAAAATACATATGTATCCCTTAATAACATTTCATATTCTGCTTGTTATCATCTCAGCATTTCTTTGTCGACTGCCCTTTCTAAAATTTCCTTTGGACGATGATTTTGCTATTTATACCTACCGCGCCCAGTTCATAAAAAAAGGTTTTAAGTGGAAAGAGGACCTCCAGATCATAGGTATCCCAGTATGGAAGATGATTCTGTTCGATAAGCTTTTTTCTTCTTCCGAAAAAGGTCATTTTCGAATCCGGAATTTACAAACTTTTTTCCATGCAGCAGCCTGCATTTCCATTTACTGGGTTGTTTTGATTGTCACAAAAAATCCATGGGCTGCATTTGTAGGAGGAGTATTGTATTCCTTTTATGGAACTTCACCAGACCTGACCGCAGGCTCTTTTAATTTTGAACAGTTTTATATCCCTTTTATTTTTTCAGGCTTAGCTTTTCTTTTAAATGAATCGGTTTTTTATGCAGGTCTTTGCTTTGGCTTTGCCGCCATAGCTAAGTGCACCATGATTATTTATCCTTTGGCCATGACCCCTTTAGTATGGATGTATTATGGCGAATCACCCGCATTGATTTTTGCCATTGTAACCACAGGCGTAATCGTTATTTCCAATTTAATTGATTGGAAACTCGGGTTTTGGGATGCCCAATCCCTAAAACAAATAAAAACTCGCATGGCAACTACCCTGCGGATTACCAAAACTAAATTCCTACATTTCAGTATTTGGTTTGAAATAGTTTTACTCATAAAACAAGCTCTGCCTATTTGGATAGGAGGAATAACGGCGTTAGTATTCTTTCTTGCTAAAGAAGAAATCTTTTGGCTTAGTGCTTTCACCTTAATTACCTTGAGTACTATCGTTTTACAGCGTGCCTTTTCCAGATACCACTATCTCCCCTGGTTTGCATTACTTTCCACAGGATGTGGTTTTGGAATGCATTGGGTTATGCAGCAGAAGTCTTCTCTGTCCATAATAGTCTCGGTCATTTTTTTAACACTCCTTATCTATAATATAAGGTCTCTTCTTTTTTATTATTTAAAGTCCACTAATCACAAAACCCTAGCGCAATACGAAAAATATGATCAATATTTGTATATCCCAAGATTGGGTAAAATTCTTAAACGGCTGATGAGGATACGTGGAGAGTCTAACGAACGAATTTTTGTATGGGGAACTTTCTCTCAACTCTATCATTTGACCGATTGCCCAGCGGCAGATAATTTTCTCCACTACACAATAGGTCCCTGGGATACAAAGGACCTAGAAGGTTTTTACGATAGCATTGTAGGTGGGCTAATTAAGCACAAACCAAAATACATTATTAAAACATTTCCAGATCTTGATATGGAAAAGTTGGAAGAAATTACTGGTTTAAAATATGAACTCTTAAAAGTGGTATTGGCAAGATTTCCTGTTTACCGCCTTAAAAGTTCAACTCCTATAGCACTAAACCCAATTTCATTAACATGGCAGAAAAAAATGCGCCAAATGGAGGATCTGACTCAAGCGGAGTGGCATGCCCCGGCCTTAAATCGAAAAGATTTGGAGAGAGGCGAATTAAAAATAGCATTCAAGGAATGTCGAAATCTATTACGCTTGAACCCTAACGATAAGGAAGGAAATGTTTATTTAGGAGAAATCTATTCAGCACTCGACTTGCCGCATGAAGCTGAAAAGGCTTTTGAAAAAGCAATTGAATTAGCTCCCAAGTGGCCAGATTTGAGATTCCATCTTGCCGCAATAAAAATCGAATTAAATAAGTTTGATGAGGCAATGCGGCTATATCAGGAAGAGGTCAAATGCTTTGGGCTAAACCATAAAAAATCTATGGTAGTTGGAGTTCAGTTAAAACACGAGAAAAAATACCAAGAAGCCCATGAAAACTTCGACAAAATTAGGAAAGAACATCCGAACCGCTATGATGCCTGGGAACTCTGTATCGAATGCTTGATAGCAATAAAAAACCGTGAAGGGTTAAAAATTTTATTGGATGAATCTCAAGATATTGAATCACGAAAAGATAGAGAGTGGCTATATACTATGGCCGTAAAAGCTTTTGCAGAACTGGATATTGAAATAAGGCCAAAACATGAAACTTTAAGTCTGTATTTGGAAAAAAATCCCGACAACGGAATTTTAAAATATGCCAACGCTTCGGCTTTAGAAAATGCGGGTAGTCGATCTAGTGCCTATGCCTTATTTAAAGAAATCACAGATTCTTCCGAACAGTTTTTACATATTCAGGGCAATGCCTTCTTTAGAATGGCTCGGTTAGCGCCGCTTAGAGAAAAACAAGAGCTATTAAAAAGATGTATAAAACTCAATCCTGCGCACCAAGGAGCTCAATTTATGCTCAGTGAAGCTCAAGAAGCCAAAAGTTCAAAAATTGATTCCGTAATTGATACGAATGTAAAACCTGAGCTATCCCAACGCATCCTTCCCGAAAGCCCTGTTGTGAGTGTTATTGTCCCTAACTGGAATGGTATGCGTTTTGTCAGCATGTGTCTTGATTCTTTAGCCCAACTCCACTTTGAAAACTTTGAAGTCATCGTGGTTGACAATGGTTCGACAGATGGTTCCCGTGAACTAATTGAAGAAAAATATCCATGGGTGAGATTACTAAAACTTACTCATAATATGGGTTTTGCCATTGCCTGTAATGAAGGTATTAAAACTTCAAATGCTAAATATATAGTCCTACTAAATAATGATATAGAAGTTACCCCTGATTGGCTAACAGAGCTTTATGAGGGAATGGAACGACATCCTGAATGTGGAATGGGAACTACAAAAATGATGTTCTTGGATAATCGGGATACCTTCTATAATACAGGCGACCTATTCCATTCCTGGTCAGCAGGAGGAGGCCGAGGACAAGGAGAAAAGGACATTGGTCAATATGATCTGGAAGATTATGTTTTCGGGGCCTGTGCCGGAGCAGGGATTTATCGCAAAGAGCTTTTTAATCAAATCGGCCTATTCGACGAGGACTTCTTTATTTTTGCGGAAGATGTGGACCTGAACATGCGTAGTCAGCTACAAAGATTTCAAGCCGTCTATCTACCAAAATCAAAGGTTTACCATATTGGTACCGCCACAGTAGGTTTATATAGTGACCGCTATGTTTATTTATGCAAACGTAATGACATCTTGGTTTTCGTTAAAAACTACTCTCTTAAAATGTACTTTAAATATCTCAGTTCTATTTGGAAGCATCAGTTTGCTGATATAAAATATTTCACCTATCGTGGCCAAGGCCGTGTTTTGTTTAAAAGTAAATGGGGTGCTCTAAAATTATTACCTAAAATGCTCCTTCGACGATTCAAGATACAAAGGACCCGGATCGCTTCCGATTGTGAAATTCAAAAACATATCATTATTGATTAGATACTTTCCCACCCCAAATAAACACGATAATATTCCACATTGGCACTTAAAAGCCGGTTCCAACTAGATTATAATCAGGCTGAAAGAATAGGTTTGGAGCTAAAGATAGATTTACAAATAATGATCCCTCTTCCGTTTAATATTTAAACTGAAAATACCGTTATGCAAAGAGTGCTGATCTCTATTAAAAATTCATGAAAAACTCAATTCTTTTATTCAATCCAAGACCCGACCCTTATTACAAACCGGTCGACCTTCCCATTTCCCTTATATGCGTTTCCCGTTTTCTTGACAAAGAAGGCTACCCAATAAATATCATCGCTGAAAACCTGTATCCCGATCCTTATGAGGAAATTCGAGAATCTGCCAAAGACGCTTTGGTTTTAGGGATATCTGCCATGACCGGACTGCAAATCAAAGGAGGACTCAAGGCAAGCCAGATCGCCAAAAAAGCCAATAAAAACATAAAAATCATTTGGGGTGGGTGGCACCCATCAGTTCACCCCTATCAGGTCTTGGAAAGTCCTTATATTGACATTGTCATCAAAGGACAGGGAGCTCGGGCCCTGCATGATGTCGTAAAACGAGTTGAGGCTGGTGAAAACTACAAAGATATTCCGGGAGTAATTTGGAAAGAAAATGGAGAGGTGTTTACCAATGCCGATAGAAATCTTGAATCCATTGATGACTGGCCAGCTCTTCCCTATCATTTAGTTGATATAGAAAAATGTGTGATGGTCACAGAATTTGGAAACCGAACTATCAATTATGTCTCCAGTTATGGTTGCCCCTACCGGTGTGCATTCTGTAGTGAGGTTACCGTGAATAATAGGAGCTGGGTCGGGTTACATCCAGAATCTGTGCTGGATGATTTAGAAAAATTGCAGAACAATTACAACGTTAACGGAGTAAATTTGTACGATAGCTTGTTTTTCGTAAATATAAAAAGAGCAAAAGCTATCCTGAGAGGGATTATCGAAAGGGGCCTAACCCTAAGACTTGGCAACCTCGATGGCAGGGCCAAACAATTAGCAGAAGCCGACGATGAACTGTGGGAGTTGTTAAGAGATTCTCGTACCTATAGCATCTTATGTGGTGCTGAATCTGGTGATCAAGAATCTTTAGATGTGATCGACAAAGATATGGACGTTGAAGACAATTATAAGTTTGCTGAAAAATGCCGTCAGTATGGTATTAAAGTCATATTTTCAACACTGGTGGGAATACCCATGTTAAATCATACTCATCAAGAATTAACCAAGAAGACCAACGGTCAAATCGATGCGACGATTAAGATGCTAGATAAATTTCTTTCTTATGACAGTCGCAATCGAGGACAAATGTTTATCTATATGCCCTACCCAGGAACCCCTCTATACGATACTGCCGTTAAACTAGGTTTTAAAGAACCCAAACATTTAAATGGCTGGGCAAATATGAGGCTTTACGAAAAACAAACACCATGGGTCACCACAAAACAAGCACAATTGGTTTCCATGATATCAAGTTATATTTTTATGTTTCTCGATTCCGATACCATAGTCTGGGCAAAAGGAAGAATTAAAAATCCAATAAAAAAATTACTTTTCGTATGGGCATACGAAATTTTTGCAAAAATTGCCAAATTCAGGTGGAAACACAAGATGTTTGGATTTCCACTAGATTACCAGTTATTTTTACTCGCAAAGAAAAACAATAAAACCATTTAAAATACCATTCGTGCTTTAAAACCATTCCTTTATGAAACATAACGTTGCTCGTTATGATCACAGACAAAAATAATCTATAAACTTTGCATCTATACCTATCTATGTAAATACGAAAAAACACTAAAATCAGTCCGATAATAAAATTTTAGACATTTTCTGTAATCTTCACTTCAACAGGTCGATTGAAATATCCCAGCTTTTGTGATTAAATGCGGCCTGAATAAACAGGCTGACAATTTTTGAACAGCCTCCCTTCCTTTTCATCAAAGGCTATCATGACCTTCGTTTTTCCAATAAACTTCAATACTGTATATAGAAAAAAAGGAGAAGGGGATGAGGAATTATCGCCTCCTTCAGGGTTGTGCCTCACCCAAGAGGAGAATATTCTCCTAGCCGATGATTTTAATCACCGTATTCAGGTTTACGATCAGCAATTTAATCTGGTAACCAATTTTGGTGAAAAAGGAAAAGACATCGGCCAGCTCCAATACCCAAAAGGTCTCGCTTTAGATAAAGAAGGGAATATTTTTGTTGCAGACAGTTGGAATCATCGAGTACAAAAATTCGATCCGCAAGGTAAGGTGCTACAATCCTTTGGCTCCTGTGGAGATGATAAAGGGGAACTGAACGAACCTTACGATATCCTCGTAGATACCTCCGGCACTCTAATTGTAGTGGAAAGATACAATCACCGTATTCAATTCTTCGATATGGATGGTAAATCCTTGGGTTGGGTGGGACAAAGAGGGACCACTCTTGAAGAAAAACTAGCAGACCTTTATGAGACCCCTTCAGATCTAATAGCGCCCCCGTTATTCGAGTTTCCCACATCTATCGCCCGCGACAGCTGTGGAAATTTTTTTGTTACAGATAGTGGGAATCACCGTATCCATAAATTTAATAACCGATGGGAAAAAATATTAACTTTTGGCGAATCCGGAACCGAGCCGGGGCAATTCCAATATCCACTTTGTATTTCGATCGCATCGAACGATTTACTATATATTGCCGACCTTAACAATAATCGAATCCAAATATTTACATGTTTCGGTCAATACTTGCAGGCAATTGATAACGCGGATATAGCTCTGGAAGCACCTTGCCTTACCTTAGTGGACTCTGCGGGAAATTTATTTGTCGGCTCGACCTTTGATACTAAAATCGCTAAATATAAAGTTTCATTAGAGGAAGAAGATACTCTATCTGAAAATCTTTCAAAACAGGAACCCCCTACCCCCGAGTTTTTTAATTATTATTCCCTCGTACAGGAAAAAAATAAAAACAAGGCCAAATCATTTGCCGCATTGGAAAAAACTTTGAAGCTATTGGATGATCCTGCCAAAGATATCAATATGCAACCCCCACTTCGTCTAGGGCGATTAGCCTTTGCTGGCATAGAAATCACGGAGTCTAGTTTGAACCTTGCCATTCCTCTGATAGAACAAAGCCTCGATAAAGCCAGAATAGAAATGTTATCTTCTTTTGAAATCTGGCAGGAAACAGCCCAGAAATATAATGAGCAACAGATAAAAGAACAAGATTTAATACAAAAAGACCCACAAGGACTTCGAGATTTCAATCACGATCTTTATATTTGCGAGCAAGAAGAGAGAAAATACTTCCGAGATACTCGTTCTAAATTCAATTCCTTTCGAAAAACATCACAACAACTTTACGATTTTATTTATCATTTTTCTGAAAGCAAAATCAGCGAGACCCAGCGGGAGAACCTTACTAAACTTATGTCCCGACAATGGAAAGCTTCAACAGACATTATTAAAGATTATTTTGATGAGAAAGAAAAATCAGAAGAATCTATGGTCGAAATTTTAGGAAATCAGGGAGATGGTCAGCTCCCTTCATTCCTTATTAAGTATTATTACAATTGCAGGATTATGGATCTTCTCCTGCAGTTACAATTTCCTCTAAAAGCTCACTGTCAAATTGTCAAGGTCCTGGCGCGGCAAGCGGCCAACAGCGAAAAGACACAGGAACTTGTTCGTGGACTAACTTCAAAATCTGTTTTTACTGAAACTGCTATAAGAATATTGATCCGTTTCCATGAACAGTGGCAAATACTTGAATATCTAGAACCACAGTTTCTTGAAACAATGGATGTCACTTTACCCCATTGGGTGGATGAAGATATCACCCTACTTGAGCCCAGCATTGATGATTTCTCACCCGTTGTTTTTGATTCTGAAAACCTAGATATAGCAAAAGTTTCTCAAATTCTCCAAGCACAAGCCTGTGAAATTAAGCTCGAGGATGGGATCTTGTCCTGGGGGCCTATGCAATATAAACTCGATTCTCTTACCAATAAAAAAAATGAACTTATCTCTAAAGGTCTGGCCACACTTGAAGCACAATCAGTTTTTCAAGATAAAACTGAAGAGCTATTGATTCAACTCGATGAATTAGGCCAACAAAGAAGGGATCTCGATGCACAACTGAAACAAGTCGGGATGGAGGACAAAACCACTCCTATAAGCATTTACAATAATATCGCCATCATAGAATTCCAGTTAAATCTAATGCGAAGAATGATTAAGGGAATTGAAATCAATGAAAATCTCAATTTGCATCAACTTGTTGTAGGCTCTGCAATTGTCAAAACATTAAACCCAGGCCAGCAAGACTCACAGTTGTTTGATGCAATTAAATCTTATTCCGAGAAAATAAAAATACAGATTCAAGAAATTTCCCGAGAGAGAAGATCTAAACATTTTGAAATGCCTGAATACATAAAAAAGCAAAAGCAAACAACTTCCGCATTTAAAATTTCTGATATTGATGAATCCATTAGGGTAGAAGCCAATATTAAAGAAGTTCAAACTAAAATTGAAAGATTGGAGTTAAAATTCAAAAGGTTGGCAAAAATAAACAGTATGCTAAATTTGATTCTTGATTTTTCACAGGTAAGCTCTTCCACGCAGCAGACTAGACTAAAACAAGTCTTTTCATTCGGCAAAGTAGGCTCAGAAATCGGATTACCATTAACTCCACAAGGTCTTATTCATAATAGTAAAGGAGACCTTTTAATCGCCGACTATGAACAACACCGTATCTATTGCTACACATCAGAAGGGAAATATAAGTTTCATTTCGGCTCTTGGGGAAACACTTATAACGACTTTAAATATCCAATAAATTTGGTAACGGATAGTCAGAATAATATTTATGTTATTGACGAAGGTAACGAAGTAATAAAAAAATTTGATGCAGCGGGAAACTTTATTCTTCAATTTCAAGAAGGAATTCTTGGTCATGTTTTTTCCCTTTCTATCGACGCTCAAGATCGCATTCATATTGCAGACCCTGACAACAACCGTATTACAGTTTTTGACTCTACTGGAAAAGAAATCCCACAATCTTTTGCTTCCAAGCAATCCAAAAATTTACATGAGCCCTGCGGGATTTTCTGCCTCAAGGAAGGCGGAACTATAATTGGTGACAGGTCAGAATTTTTATTAAAGCATTTTGATGCTGAGGGGAATTTGATCAACAAAGTAAATAAGGAAGGTCTTGGTTTTGATGATATTTATTTTCTTGCTTGCGATCCACAATATGGAATATATGGCTCCGACTTTTGGCACAACCAGATAATTCACTTGAACAACAATCTCGATATAATGGATGTTTATCGCAAACAAGGTTGCAGAACAGGAGAACTCGGTAAAACTGCGGGACTTTCAATTCATAACGGCCGACTCGCTGCAGCCAACTTTGACGGTCGAAGAGTACAGATCTTCGATCTGCCCACCTAAAGAAAAATCTCAAACAGTTTTTCAGTGAATATTTTTTATAGGATAGCGTCGGGGCTTAATATTTTGTAGGTTTTCTTTTTTCACATCATGCAGGAAACCTTTGTCTGAAAAGTGATCATCAAACCTTTTCGCAGACTCTTCAATAAATTCCCCCTCCCGATAGTTTTCAGCAACCTCTTTCATTGAAAAAGGTTCTGGCATTTTGTTAAAAATTTGCGCGCTCTCATGAATTTTTTCTTTACTCCAGCGTGGCCCACCATTGGCAATGAGCACTGTCGCAACACGCTCCGCATCCTCAAAGCAGTAAATATTCGGGAAAACGGACAAAAAGGTTCTGGTATCGCGAGGTTTTAAAGAGTTACCCTGACCATACAAGTTCGACCCAACCACTCCATTAGGTTTTAAAATGGAACGAATTTCTTTATAAAACTCATGGGTTTTTAAATGGTAGGGAATAGAACCACTTTTAAAAGCATCAA
>CAYYIR010000064.1:0-9848 GCA_964471995.1 uncultured Nitrospina sp.
GGAACGAAAGAGTTTGATTATCCTGAAGGCGAAAAAAATGTTTATAAAAATTATGAGGGTAAAGGTGGATTTGCAGTAGGCTCTTTTCTAAAGAAAATAGTTCTTGCGGCAAGATTTAAAACATTGAAGATTTTATTTTCAGATGACATTGAAAGTGAAAGTCGTGTTTTGATGTACCGCAATATAACGGAACGTATTCAAAAAGCTGCGCCTTTTTTGAGATTGGATAATGATCCCTATCTCACCATATCCAAAGGACGTTTGATCTGGCTTTATGATGCTTATACGGTTAGTAACCGGTATCCCTATTCACAGCAGATACCGCGGTTTGGCAACTATGTTCGAAATTCAGTAAAAATCTCCATTGATGCTTACGACGGCTCGATGAATTTTTATATTTCAGATTTATCTGATCCCATCATTAAAACATATCAGAATATTTTTCCGGTTTTATTTCAGGATTTATCCGAGATGCCAAAAGATCTGAAAGACCATATTCGTTACCCTTCTGACTTATTTGCGATTCAAACATTTATTTATGCTACCTACCATATGAAACGGCCACAGGTTTTTTATAACAAGGAAGACCAATGGGAAATTCCTGAAATAGATAGCCGCGTCATGCAACCTTACTATACAATCATGAAACTTCCGGGAGAGGTACAGGAAGAATACATTCTTATGGTTCCTTTCACTCCTCGAGGAAAAAGCAATTTGTCTGCGTGGATGGTTGCCCGCAGTGACGGCGAGAACTATGGTAAGCTCGACGTTTATACTTTCCCTAAACAAAAATTGGTTTATGGTCCCAGTCAAATTGTAGCCCGTATTAATCAGGATGCTGAAATTTCACGTCAGATATCATTGTGGGATCAGCGCGGTTCAAGCGTCATACAGGGAACATTGCTTGTAATTCCCATTGAAGAATCTTTGGTATATGTAAGGCCTTTATATTTGAAAGCCGATGCAGGAAAAATTCCAGAGTTAAAGAGGGTAATTGTAGGTTACGAAGATAATATTGCCATGGAGCGCACACTGGAAGGAGCCTTGCAGAAAATTTTTCCAGAGCTCTCAGGTATTTCTGACAACATCCCTTCTGGAAGCAAAAATGCAGAGTCCAAAACAAAAGAAAAAAGAAACCTGACTCTAAGCAAAACCGATTATGAAAAGATACAAAGGTTTTATAAAAATGTTTTGGAATCACAAAATAAACTCGACCAATCCTTCAATGATTATAAAAAGGAACTGAAAGCTTTAGGTGAGGTTCTTCACGAAACTCCTGTTAAAATCGAGCCTGTTAAACCATCAGTGGACTAATCAGTTTTTTTTGTATTATTTGAATAAATCCAATTGTTGTGTGGTGTCGATGTTGTCAGTTATCGATACGGGATAGTTGCCGTCAAAGCAGGCTGAGCAGAATTTATTCTTACCATTTTGCAACACTTCCAACATTTTATTAATGCTTAAGTAGCTCAGTGAGTTTGCGCCCAAATATTGTCTCGTTTCCTCAAGGGTATTAGTATGAGCAATTAATTCTTCTTTGTTCGGTGTATCGATTCCGTAAAAACACGAATATAATATGGGAGGAGAAGAAATTCTAAGATGAACCTCTTTGGCACCCGATTCCAGTAGCATTTTAACTATTTTGCGGCTAGTTGTTCCTCGGACAATAGAATCATCAATGATAGCGAGGCGCTTTCCTTCGATAAGGTTTTTCACAGCATTAAGTTTTAATTTGACTCCGAAATTTCGAATTTGTGATTGTGGTTCTATAAAAGTTCGTCCGACGTAATGATTTCTGATCAACCCCATCTCAAAAGGTATGTTACTTTCTTCAGCAAACCCCATTGCGGAAACCACCCCGGAGTCGGGAACGGGAACAACTAAATCGACATCTGCCGGGCTTTCCTGCGCCATGGCTTTTCCCATTTCTTTCCGTGCCATATAAACATGCTCACCAAAAAGAAAACTATCGGGCCGTGCGAAATAGATATGTTCAAATACACAGTGTTTGGTTTCTTCTTTTTTAAAAGGGAAAAAGGATTGCAGTCCATTTTCATTTATAAGTATCAATTCGCCAGGTTCCACTTCGCGAATAAACTCTGCTTCTATGAGGTCCATAACACAGGTTTCTGAGGCGACGATATAGGCACCATCCAACTTGCCAAGGCAAAGAGGTCTGAACCCGCGTGGATCGCGTGCTGCCAGTAGTTCATTTTCTGTCATCAGTATCAGGGAGTATGCGCCACTTACCTGGCGTAAGGCTTCGGCGGCACGATCTACAAAACTTGCACTTTTTGCCTGCGCCATCAAATGAACGATGACTTCACTATCGTTTGTGGATTGAAAGATAGCTCCCTTGCTAGCTAAGCCTTTGCGGATGGTTTGAGCATTGACTAGATTTCCATTATGCGCTAGGGCCAGAGACCCTTCTGCGTAGTTGATCATACAGGGTTGTGCGTTAACCAATTCACTTTTCCCTGCAGTCGAATAGCGATTATGGCCAATAGCAAGAGGACCAGGAAGTTTCATAAGCCGGCCTGGGTCAAAAATATCAGCGACCAATCCCATTCCCAATTCCAAGTGCATTTTTGAATGGGTGCTGGCCACAATGCCGGCACTTTCCTGACCACGATGCTGCAGGGCATAGAGCCCCAAGTAAACTAGGTTAGCAGCTTCTGGGTGACCGTAGACCCCAACTACTCCGCATTCTTCATGTAGTTTGTCCAACATAGCGTCCTAAAGAAGTTTTCCAGATTTCTTTTATTGTTTCAATATCTTGCTTTATATACTCCTGACTATTTATGTTGACGATGAATTGGGAACCTCCCGTTTTTCCTAGTAATGAAAAGTTTATGGAATATGATAAAGCCAGGTTTTCAATTTGATTTTTTAATTCTTCCGGAAATGAAATAACAATTCGAGATTGTGATTCGCTGAACATTAGAGCATCACCTCGAAGAGTAGATTCAAGTTCTAGCGTTGCCCCTAAAGTTTCTTCTGGAGAGGAAAAACAGGATTCTGCCACTGCAATTACTAAACCTCCTTTAGAACAGTCGTGGGCGGATTGAATGAGCTCTTTATGTATGAGCTCCAAACAGAATTTTTGTACATGTTTTTCCTGTTTTCGATCAAGAACTGGAGGTTTTCCCTCATTTTTATCAAATAAAACTTTAAGGTATTCACTACCTCCGAGTTCTTCCATGGTAAAGCCAATGAGCCCAATACAATGCCCAGATTTTTTAAATCCCTGCGTAATGGTTTTCGTCTGATCTTCAATGAGACCCACCACTGCAACGGTGGGGGTGGGAAAAATAGCTTGCCCTTTAGTTTCATTATATAGGCTAACGTTTCCACTGACTACAGGAATATCAAAATAACGGCAGGCATCACCGATTCCCTGAACTGCTTGCTCGAATTGCCACATGATTTCAGGTTTTTCAGGATTTCCGAAATTAAGACAATTGGTAAGACCTATGGGTGTGGCCCCCGAGCAAACAACGTTTCGGCAACCCTCAGCTACGGCTATCGCTGCACCCTCATAGGGGTCGAGGTAGCAGAAACGACTATTACAATCGACTGAAATAGCTACTGCTTTTTTTGTGTCTTTGATACGTAAAACGGCCGCATCAGATCCCGGTAAAACTAACGTATTTAAGCGTACCATATGATCATATTGTTCATAGACCCATTCTTTGCTGGCAATATTTGGGCAGCCAAGTAGTTTTAGAAATGCTTTGTCGCCTCGTTCAGGCTCTGGTAGTTCTATTAAATTTAATTGCCCTATCTGGTCGAGATAGTCGGGAGGCCGTGTATCACGTTTCAAGTCCAAAGCTCCATCTACAACTGGGAAGGTTGGCAGGTTTACTACTTCTTTGCTTTCAAAATTGATATGAACCTCAGGTTCTTCAATAACCTCACCAATAACTGCTGCATCGAGACCCCATTTTTCAAGGATTGAGATAGCTTTTTCTTCATGCCCGGGTTTAATTACAAATAACATCCTCTCTTGTGATTCGGATAATAAGATTTCATAGGGCGTCATCCCTTTTTCTCTTAATGGGACTTTTGATAAATCCATTCTAACACCTGCCTTTGAACGGTGAGCCATTTCAAATGAGGATGAGGTAAGCCCTGCAGCCCCCATATCTTGAACACCCACCACCCAGTCAAATTCCATTATCTCAAGGCAAGCTTCGATTAATAGTTTTTCGGTAAAAGGATCACCCACCTGTACTGTCGGTCTTTTATCTTCTGTGGTTTCATCAAACTCGGAAGAAGCAAGCAGGCTAGCACCATGAATACCATCACGACCTGTTTTTGAGCCGACGTATAATATAAGATTACCGACACCACCGGCTTTGGCAAGAAAGATTCCGTCTGATTTAGCTAGTCCTAAACAAAAGGCATTGACGAGAATATTACCGTTATAACAAGAGTCAAAATAAACTTCGCCGCCTACCGTCGGAACACCGGTACAGTTCCCATAACTGGAAATACCATCGACAACTCCGTTAAGTAAAAATCTTGTGCGCGAATCATTCAGTTCTCCAAAGCGTAACGAGTCCATCAAGGCAATGGGTCGAGCACCCATAGTGAAAATATCGCGCATGATGCCGCCCACACCGGTTGCGGCACCCTGGTGCGGTTCGATGAAAGAAGGATGATTATGACTTTCAATTTTAAACACCACTGCAAATCCGTCACCGATATCAATGACCCCAGCATTTTCTCCAGGGCCTTGCAGAACTCGGGGGCCTTCAGTAGGTAATTTCCTTAGAAACGGTCGTGAGCTCTTGTAACTGCAATGCTCACTCCACATCACAGAAAAAATACCCAACTCGGTAAAATTGGGAGATCGACCAATCAAATCAAGAATCCGCTTATATTCGTTGCTTGTTAATCCGTGGTCTTTGACAAGCTGTAAAGAGACTTCAGGTTCGTTCTGCATTTCTATGTTCAGCTTTGAGAGAGTAAGGATTGAAAAATATTTTGCCCATCTATATTTCCCAGTAATGGATCAGCACAACGCTCAGGATGAGGCATCATACCCATCACATTTTTATTTTCATTGCAAAGTCCGGCCACGGAGCCGACAGAACCATTGGGATTACTTTCTGCGGTGACATCCCCTTTCGCATCACAATAACGAAAAAGGATTTGTCCTCGTTCTTCCATATCTTTTAGGGAGTTTGGGTCAATATAATAGCTGCCTTGGTGATGCGCGATAGGAATTTGAAGCACTGACTGGTCTTTACAGTTCTGGGTGAATGGGGTATTTATGGTTTCGACTCGGATAAATATATTTTTACAAATAAACTTTCTTGTATGGTTTTGTATCAAGGCACCTGGCAAGAGGCCGGATTCGAGTAGAATTTGAAAACCATTACAAATTCCAAGGACTTTTCCTCCTTTTTCCGCAAAAAGGATCACGGAGTTTATAATAGGAGAAAAACGGGATATAGCCCCTGCTCGAAGGTAGTCTCCATACGAAAACCCACCAGGTAATACTACTAAATCAAAAGAACTCAGGTCGATATCGTCTTTATGCCACAACCAGTGGGTTTCCTGCCCCAGCACCTTGTTAAGAATGTGGTAGCAATCGTGGTCACAATTTGATCCAGGAAAAACAACTATGCCACACTTCATGTTTGACCGATTCGATTAGTAGATATTATTCAGTGGATACCAGTTTGAAACGGAAGGATTCAATAACTGTATTTGCCAAAAGCCGTTCACACATTTCCCGTACTCGTATTTCGGCCTCTTCCTCAGAAACAGAGTCAAGTTTGACTTCAAGATACTTTCCGATATGTACATCCAGTACTTCATCGTAGCCCAAATTGTTTAGCGCATGATGGACTGTTTTCCCCTGTGGATCGAGAACACCTTCCTTGAATGTTACATGTATTTGGGCAAGCATTTTGCGAACTTTAACACAGAAATAGTATCAATTCAGCACGCTTTGTATCAGGAATTTAAAAAAACACAAAGGCCATTTTTTGATCATCTTGCAGATTTATGATAAACAAAGAGTTAGGGTACAGTATTTTTTTTCTTGTTGAAATTCTTTTTTCTGAATCCTTAATTCCAACTATAATTCTTTATAATTTAGTGGGTTTTTTTGGCGACCATTGATGCAAACAAATTGAGGCAATAGTAATAGGGAATAATTATGGAAAATAAATGGAACGATTCGTCTGCCAAGGCGGCGATTGAAAAATATAACGATGTTAATGAAGATATAGCCCTGCGCGTATATACGTCACGGCTGATCGGAGCAGATTCTGCACTAGTGCTTCATGGAGGAGGTAATACGTCTGTTAAATCAAGGACTAGAAACAAAGTAAATGAAGATGTTGATGTTCTCTATGTCAAGGGAAGCGGATGGGACCTCGATACTCTGGAACCTCCTGGGCTTCCTGGTGTTTTGTTGGATCATCTTATCAAGCTGAGAAAATTGGATTCTTTGGGCGATGAAGAAATGGTCAACGAACAGCGGACGCATCTTCTAGATGCCTCTTCTCCCAATCCTTCCGTAGAAACGTTGTTACATGCATTTTTGCCCCATAAATTTATTGATCATTCTCATGCTGACGCAAGTTTGGTAATCGCTAATCAACCGGATGCAGAAAAAATATGTCATGAGATTTATGGGAAAACCATTGGCATCGTTCCATACATAATGCCGGGCTTTGCGTTGGCAAAGCTTTCAGCTGAAGTTTACGAAAAAGATGAGACAGTTGAAGGTCTGATGCTCATTAATCATGGCTTGTTCACTTTTGGGCCGACTGCCAAAGAAAGTTATGATCGACACATTCAAGCAGTCACAAAAGCTGAGGAATATATTGCTAAAAAACAACCCAAAGCATTTAATCCGATACACGCACCGGCCGTAAATGCTGGTGAAAAAAAACTGTTGAATGCCTTGGCCCCGGTGCTGCGTGGTTTATATAATCGGGAAACATTAAAATCCTGGGTGGTGCATCATAGAAAAGATGAGAAAGCCAAGGCATTTGCTTCAAGTGAAGAGTGTTTAACCTGGTCGCAGGTGGGTACTGCAACACCAGACCACGTTATTCGTACGAAACAAAAACCACTTTTACTAAACTTAAAACAATGGCAAGACCCCGAGGTATTGCGGAATGAAGTTGCATCTGCTTTAAGAAACTATTCTGAAAATTATCACCATTATTTTAAAACCAATTTAGCCGCTAAAGGTGTTGATAAAACCGAATTGGATCCCTTGCCCAGAGTAATTTTAGTTGCAGGGCTGGGTCTTGTAACCATAGGCAAAACTGTTAAAGAAACAAAAATTTCTGCAGATATTTATCAACACACAATAGATATCATTCATAAATCATTTTCGATAGGGGATTATGTTCCCTTGAAACCCAATGATTTGTTTGACATGGAGTACTGGTCTCTTGAGCAGGCAAAGCTGGGGAAAAGTAAAGCTCCCTTACTACAAGGTAAGGTGGCTTATATTACTGGAGCAGCTTCGGGTATTGGTTTGGCGACAGCCAAACTGTTTGCCGAGCATGGTGCGAACCTCTACTTAGTAGACTTGTCAGAAAACAAACTCCGTGCAGCGGAAGATACGATTCGAAAAAAATTCAAGGTGGGTGTCACTGCACGAGTTTTAAATGTGGTTGATGAAGAAGCAGTGAGACAATCATTTAATGAAATGGTTGAAGATTATGGTGGAGTTGATTTTTTGATATCCAATGCAGGAAACGCATTGCAAGGTGAGATAGGTAAGGTGGACATGCAAACATTACGTCAGAGTTTTGAGTTAAACTTTTTTGCGCATCAAGTCCTAGCTTCCGAGGCGGTGAGTCTTTTTCAAATCCAGAAAACAGAAGGCGTATTATTGTTTAATGCATCCAAAGCGGCTTTCAATCCTGGTAAAAATTTTGGTCCGTACGCTCTTCCGAAAGCCGCTATGGTCGCATTGACTAAACAATATGCGCTAGATTACGGAGAGTATGGTATACGCGCCAATGCGATTAATGCGGATCGTATTCGCACTTCTCTTTTTTCAGAAGAAGTTGTAACCGAACGTGCTGCGGCTCGAGGTCTTTCAGCAGATGAGTATTTCAAATCCAATTTATTACAGCAGGAAGTTTATGATACCGATGTCGCCCGAGGGTTCCTCAACTTAGCCCTAGCAGACAAAACCACAGGCAGCATTCTTACCATCGATGGCGGTAACATTGCAGCTAGCCCTCGTTAATAAATCGCGATCGTTGTAAACAAGTTAGGTTCTTTATTATTGGTAATAACATTTTAAAAATTTTTGGTTAAAGATATTTAATTCGAATAGGAAAAATTACAAGAGGTCAAAAAATCGATTTATAGATTCTCTATGAAAACCTAATTACATAATTGTATGAAAAATAGATTGGGTCATATATACCAGGTAAAGCCTATAAGTTGAAAAAATGAAGAGAAAAAAACTAACATTTATTCTCACGGGCCTATGCTTGTTGTTTTTGGCAGATTCGTCAATTGCTTTGGTTGCTGGATATGAAAAAGCAATAGACGCTTATAAAAAAGGAGATTATAAAACTTCGGCCAAATTAATACTTCCATTGGCAAAAAATGGTCTTGCCAAAGCCCAATACAATTTAGGGGTGATGTACGAAAAAGGACAAGGAGTTGAGAAAAATTTAAAAAAAGCAAAGAAGTGGTTTCAATTTGCGGCAGAACAAGGTCTTGCTAAGGCCCAGTATAATCTTGGCCTGATGTACGGTAAAGGGAAGGGAGTTGAAAAAGATTATGGCAAGGCCATTAAATGGATGACCCTTGCAGCGGATCAAGGAAATGGTAAGGCGCAAACCAATTTAGGGTGGATGTATGAAACAGGTAAAGGGGTACCAAGAGATACTCAAAAAGCATTATCTTGGTATCAACTTGCCTCAGACCAAGGTCTTGCTAAAGCGCAGAAAAAACTAAACTTACTTTTAAACAAAAACAAGGAAAACCTGCGTGAACACTCCAATGACTCAAAGGAATTTATAAGCTTAAAAGAAAAACATCCAGAAGAAATTAAAGATCTTCAAACAACTTCTTCTTTACATCAAGAAACAAACGAAATTCAATCTGAAAAATCTAATGAAATAGCAACAACTAGCGAAACCGATTTAAAAACAGAACAAGAACAACCAAATTTAATTTCAACTAAAAAGGCGGAGGCACAAATTCATTTCGGTTTGGGAGTGAGATTTGAGAACGGGGAAGGGGTTCCGCAGGATTATAACGAAGCGATCAGGTGGTACCGCCTTGCAGCGGACCAGGGGCATGGTAAAGCGAAAGAAAAACTAAATATCCTCTTAAATAAAATCAAGGAACATTTAAAAGACAAAATACCTTAGATTTATGAATCTAAAACAGACCGTTAGCATCAAATCTATAGATTTTTTTTTAAATTAATACTTCTACCAGTTAGTGACCAACATATTGCAAAATTCCACTGAAGCAGAAAACCGCGATCAAATTAGGCAACTAATATTGGATGCGAGTGAGCCAATCACACCGTTTTGGCCGATGCGAACAATGGTTGCGCAAAACCCCCTTCATGGATTGGAATATCTTCCATTTGACCAGGCTGTTCGAAAAGGCAAAGAACTCCTTGGTGGAAATGGGTATCTACCAAATAAGGAATATCGTCAATTTTACGTAAATGGTCGTATTACCGAAAAAAGTTTTAAGCGTGCCTTTTCCAGAGTTGGGCCTCGTTCTGACAATCAAGTTTCTATTGAAGTTGGAGGTCGAAAGGTTACCCCTGAAGATATTTGGAAATTACACACGCTTTTCGGTTTTGAGGAATTGCCACTATCCCTCCTAGA
>CAYYIR010000065.1:0-3481 GCA_964471995.1 uncultured Nitrospina sp.
GAGGATGCTGTTCAAGATATGATTCGACTTGCTGTCCAATCCGTTCTCGACAGAGAATCTATGGTTATAAAAATCCACCCGACCGACAAAGAATATGCTGAGAGTTTTCGCCCTGAATTACTTCATATGTTCAGTGAAATAAAAAATATCACCTTCGTGGCAAATTCAGGAATCGCACGTGGTGGATGTGTGGTCGAAACCAATTTTGGCGTGATTGATGCACGAATAGAAAAACTGGAAGAGCAGATTGACAGAATTCTTAATCTTTCTCCATCTCTCCCAGAAAAACTTAAAGCTGCCTCAGAAGTTTCCTTAGATGAACAATCACCAGTTGAAGACCAGAGTAACGAAAAAGAAACAGATGAAAAGAATACGAACCCGAAGGACATAAATAATAACGACCATTAGGCTTTGCAAAAATGGAAGCAACTATTGATTTAAAAAAATACAATAGCTTTATTGAAAAAACTGACTTCGTTAAAAAAACGGGCCGAGTTAATCGCGTTATTGGTTTGGTTCTCGAAGGCAATGGTCCCGCTGTATCAGTAGGAAGTGTCTGCACTATTTACCCCAATAACCGACCGCCTGTCCAGGCGCAAGTCATTGGATTTCGAGATAAGAACACTTTGCTAATGCCCTTGGGAGATATAATTGGTATCGAACCGGGTAGCGTTATTGAATCAATGGACGAATACCCTACCTATAAAGTAGGAAACGCTCTTCTTGGCAGAATAATTGATGGTAATGGACTTCCGATAGATGGCAAAGGATCGATTAGCGCGGTGACAGAGTATCCATTAATGGGTTCTCCAATCAATCCGCTCGAAAGAAAAAGGTTAAATGAGCCTTTGGATATTGGAATTCGATCTATTAATGGTTTACTTTCTTTTGCTAAGGGACAAAGATTGGGAGTTCTTGCAGGTACAGGCGTCGGCAAATCGGTTTTAATGGGTATGATTGCAAGAAATACAAACGCAGATATTAATGTGATCGCGTTGATTGGTGAGAGGGGAAGAGAAGTAAGAGAGTTTATCGATGAGAATTTAGGCAAAGAAGGATTGAAACGCTCGATTGTAATAGCAGCAGCCTCAGACGAACCTCCCCTTGTAAGATTGCGCGGGGCATTCATTGCTACTACTATTGCAGAATATTTTCGTGATCAAGGGCAGGATGTAATGCTAATGATGGATTCCCTAACTCGCTTCGCATTGGCCCAAAGAGAAATTGGCCTTTCGGCTGGGGAACCTCCAACCACCCGTGGTTTCACTCCTTCCGTTTTTTCCATATTACCAAAGCTCCTTGAACGTGCTGGAACATCATCTAGCGAAGGATCAATAACAGCAATCTATACCGTTTTGGTTGAAGGAGATGACTTGAATGAACCCATTTCCGATGCAGTTCGTGCGATTCTTGATGGACATATTGTTTTGAGCCGTGAATTGGCAGCGCACAACCATTATCCTGCAATTGATATACTTAATAGTATCAGTCGATTAATGATTGATGTGGTGACCAAAGAACATCAAGATCTTTCCATGAAGTTTAAAGATTTTCTGGCGACTTATAAGTCTGCTGAAGATCTAATCAATATCGGCGCATACGTAAAAGGTAGTAACCCGAAAATTGATGCGGCAATTGAAAAATACGATGAAATGGTCACCTATCTAAAACAAGGTATTTTTGAGAATTATGACTGGAGAACAAGCTTGGATGAATTGCAACGGATTATGGAGGGTTAACTGTGAGCTTTAGGTTTGAAACTATTCTCAGGCTGAATAAAAATAAAGAAGAACTACTACAAAAGGATATGGGCCAGATCAATGCCTTAATCCAACAACAAAAGGATAGTAAGAACTTCATACATGAAGTGATGGAAAATAAAAAACACGAATTAAACCAGAAAAAAAGGACCAATGTTAATTTGGAAACAATGATTCTTTATGACAACTTCTTTCAAGGAACTGATATCCATAAAAAACGTCAAGATACCATTATTTCTGAAATAACAGTTAAAATGGAGGAAAAACGCGAAGAAGTTATTGATGCAATGCGTAAAAGAAAAACTCTCGAAATTCTTAAAGAACACCACATATTGAAAAAAAGAAAACTCCAGAAAAAAAAGGATCTTTCCACTCAGGATGAAATCGCCTCAAATTTATGGGAAAGAAATTTTTAAGGAAATTAAAATGAAAAATAAATTCTCTTTTATTTTTGTAGTAACGGCTATTTCTTTTCTTTTCGGGAAATTCATAGGTCATGAAGATCAAAATCCACAGAGGGGCGTAGCATACGCGCAAGCAGAAAAACTTGATGAGGAAACTGAGGAAAAACGTAGCGATGTAAAAAAACCCATTTTAGAAGAAAAAGGAATAACAGAAGGAACTTCAAGCGATAAAAAAGTAACCCTACCCACCGAAATGCCCGCCACAAAATCAGAGACATTTAGGATGTTCGAAACCATTAAAAAGAAAAACCAAGAGTTGAAACGGCGTGAAGAAGAGTTAAAAATAAAAGAGCTAAAGTTAAAGGAAATTGAAGCAAAAGTTAGCAAAAATCTTGAAAAAATTGAAAAAAGAATTTCAAAGTCGAAACAACAACTTGGAATACAAGAAGAAAAAACTAAAGAAAATGTGCAAGCCTTGGTTAAAGTTTATTCCAGCATGAAACCTGGAGAAGCTGCCAAGCTGATTGAAGCAATTGATGAAGATCTGGCGCTCAAGATCGTTTCGGGTATGAAAAGCAAAATCGCTGGACAAGTACTAAGTCAGTTAGATGTGAAAGTTGCAAAACGAATTAGCGAAACACTTGCTGGCAAGATAAAAGAAAAATAAATTAATTTTTACCAGGTGGATATTCTTGTAAAGATTCTGGGTTTGTCATTCCAAAAGATATGATCATCTTTAATCCCTCCTCCACGGACATTTTTAATGGCTGAGTGTCTTTTTCTGGTAACATAAATAAAAAACCAGTAGTAGGATTGGGTGATGTAGGTACAAAAACATTCAACATTTTCTCACCTTCGGTGATTCCCTTCGGTGTATCACAACAAACAATTCCCAAAGTTTTAAGCGGCTCTCTTGGATATGTAATGAGAACCATTTTTTGAAAGGATGGGGTTTCGGTTAAGGAAACCGTATCGACCACTTTTTTGATACTTGTATAAATAACGCGAACCACCGGAATTTTATGGAGAAGTTTCTCTCCCATCGCAACTATTTTTTTTCCAATAAAATTAGTTCCCACCAGTCCTACCGCAATTATAAAAAGGACTAGAAAAACAAATCCCATTCCGGGAATATGCCACTCCTCCATCAATTTGATATTTTGAGGACCCAAAACCCCGATAACTACCGGTTTCATTGACCTATCAACACGGGTGATCACAAAGGACAAAATCATATAGGTTAAAGCTGCCGGTATAGTTACCAACAAACCCGCAATGAGATTTTTCTTTAGCGCTTTTTTAAACATATTTTATAAC
>CAYYIR010000065.1:3581-9830 GCA_964471995.1 uncultured Nitrospina sp.
ATTTTATAACCATAAATACTCTGATTAATATTAAAACTTTAATATCTTTTTCCATTTTTGGAACTAGATCTGGGTCGCTCACTATTCCTAGTTTTACAAATTTATGATAGAAATAAATTACGAATTTCATGTTACCTATTTCTTAATGCAAAAGCGAAATTTTTTACACGTTTCCGTATGACTTTCACTTTTCACTAGTTTTATTATTGATACATTTATTGTTGATTTGTGAAAAATACTCTGAAAGAAGGGGGCTATCGATTCGCTATTGGCGTAACCGATTAATTGAGGCGGAGCGCCGGTTGTTTGCTTGATGTTTTAGGTGTTCTTTTAGTCTTTTTTTGGACAGAATTATTTTTGCGCTTGATCTTTTTATCGAAGGAATGTGCGATCACTTCGTCCATAGTTGTTACAGGAAAAAACCGGAAACCCTTTCTAATATTTTCTGGAATATCTGGAATATCCTTTTCGTTCTCAATTGGTATGATCAGGTTTAATATTCCATGTCGATGTGCTGCGAGAACTTTTTCTTTTAATCCTCCGATTGGCAAAACTTTTCCTGTTAGCGTTAACTCCCCTGTCATAGCTATGCCGTGGCGTAGGGCAGTTTTAGTCAGAGCCGAAACCAGTGCCACTGCCATGGTAATACCTGCAGAAGGCCCATCTTTAGGCACAGCACCTTCAGGAATATGGATATGAAAATCATTTTTTTGATAAAAGTTTTTTACCAACCCAAATTCCGAAGCCCGCGAGCGAACATAAGTCATTGCTGCCTGCGCAGATTCCTTCATTACATCGCCTAGCTGACCTGTAGGCACAAGCTTACCGGTTCCTGGAATAACGGTTACTTCAATCGATAAAATCTCACCTCCTAATTCGGTCCAAGCCAAACCTATGGCTGAGCCTATTTCAAGTGGACCATCGTGGTCAGATCTTTTGTGCTTGGGAATGCCCAGATATTTTTCCAGACTAGCAGGAGTGATTTTTACCTTTGTCTTTTTACCCTTTTCAACCACAACTTTAACAACTTTTCGGCAAAGGGTTGCAATTTCTCTTTCTAGATTTCTAACTCCGGCTTCCCGAGTAAAGTCCTTAATAATTCGTTCAAGGGCTTTCTCTGAAATTTCTATATTCTTTTTCGTCAAACCATGTTCGGCGATTTTTTTAGGCACCAGAAACTTATGTGCAATACCGAGTTTTTCCTGATCGGTATATCCAGGAAGGTGTAATACTTCCATTCTATCCAACAATGGTCGTGGAATTGAGTGCAAAACATTTGCAGTACAAATAAACAAAACATTAGAAAGATCGTAATCAATTTCAAGATAATGGTCGTTGAAATTAGAGTTTTGCTCAGGATCCAACACTTCTAACAGAGCCGAAGAAGGGTCGCCCCGGAAATCGGCATTCATCTTATCGACTTCATCAAGCATAAAGACAGGATTATGGACTTCAGCTTTTTTCATTCCTTGAATAATTTTACCAGGTAAAGCACCAATATAGGTTCTACGGTGCCCACGTATCTCAGCTTCGTCACGCACTCCGCCTAAAGATATACGAACAAATTTTCTACCCATTGCTTTACCAATAGATTTGCCGAGAGAGGTTTTGCCTACACCAGGAGGACCTACTAAGCAGATGATGGGTCCTTTTATTTTCTTTACAAGTTTTAAAACGGCGAGATGTTCAGTTATCCGTTCTTTAACTTTTTCCAGTCCGTAATGATCTGCATCTAGGACTTTTTGTGCTTCTGAGATTTTAATTTTTTCAGTACCTGCGGCTTTTCCCCAGGGTATATCTGTAAGCCATTCAATATAAGTTCGTGCCACGGTGGCTTCTGCCGACATGGGTTGCATGAGTTCTAGTCTTTTTAATTCTTTTTTGGCTTTCTCACCAACCTCTTTCGGCATTTTTGCTTTTTTTATTTTTTGTTTTAACTCGTCAAAGTCACTCTTAAACTCATCACGTTTACCAAGTTCTTTCTGAATGGCCTTCATTTGCTCATTTAAATAAAATTCTTTCTGGCTGCGCTCCATTTGCTTACGCACTCGCCCATGAACGCGCTTCTCAATCTTGAGAACTTCCATTTCTGATTTAAGAATCCCTAACAACTTGTTTAGACGATCAGCAGGATTAAGTGTTTCCAGCAACTCCTGTTTTTCCTGAGTCTGAAAAACCATGTACGATGCAATGGTATCAGCATATCGTTGCGGCTCAAGAATGTTAGCGCTTGCAGCAACTGCCTCCAGAGGAATTTTTTGGTTTAGCTTTACGTATTGCTCAAACACATTCCCAACGCTTCGCATCATCGCTTTTACATCGGGCGTGAGCTGGTCATTTTCGTGGATTCGGACAACATCCACCTCAAAGTAATCGGGATTATCTTTAAAGCTTTCGATTCGACCTCTTTGGAGACCCTCTACCAACACCTTCATAGTTCCATCTGTTAGTTTTAGGATCTGCAGAATATTTGCGATTGTACCAATCTCAAAAATATCGGCAGTTTGCGGATCATTATTGTTGGGATTTCGCTGGGCTGAAAGGAAAATGCTCTTTTGCTCTGACATGGATTTTTCCAAAGCCAGAACGGATTTATCCCTGCCCACAAACAGGGGCAAAACCATAAATGGGAATACAATAATATCTCTCAGAGGGAGAAGCGGTAGAACGATTTTATCTGCACCCATAATACTAGCTAGCCTGTTTCTTTTCCGCGTAAACCATCATGGGTTTTTCGCCTTTAACAACGACTTCTTCATTAATGACAACTTCTTCAACTTCTTTTTGCGATGGGAGTTCGAACATTATATCAAGCATGGTTTCTTCCATTACAGCTCGTAACCCTCTTGCACCAGTTTTACGCTCAATCGCTTTTTTTGCGATTGCCTTAATTGCGCTGTCAGTAAACTTAAGTTTAATATCTTCAAACCCAAATAGCTTTTTATATTGTTTAACTAAGGCATTTTTTGGTTCAGTCATGACTTTTATCAGCGCTTCGATATCTAATTCTTTAAGTGTGGCTACCGCTGAAAACCTTCCAACAAACTCAGGGATCAGCCCATACTTAAGTAGGTCTTCAGGTTGAATTTGTTCAAGAAAATCTTCCGCCTCTATATCAACTTTGGAAACGATTTTTTGTCCAAACCCAAGACTTTTTTTACCAAGCCGATCGCGAACAATTTCGCTCAGGCCCACAAAAGCGCCTCCACAAATAAATAATATATTAGTAGTGTCAACTTGCAAAAATTCTTGATGAGGATGCTTGCGTCCACCTTGAGGTGGGACACTGGCTGTCGTTCCTTCAATTATTTTCAATAACGCCTGTTGCACACCTTCCCCAGAAACATCTCGAGTAATGGATGGGTTTTCAGATTTTCTGGAAATCTTATCTACCTCATCTATATAAATGATGCCACGCTCCGCTTTTTCAACATCATAATCTGCACTCTGCAACAGCTTGAGGATAATATTTTCGACATCTTCTCCAACATATCCTGCTTCAGTTAACGTAGTTGCATCCACAATAGTAAAAGGTACATCAAGAATGCGAGCCATTGTTTGTGCCATGAGGGTTTTCCCCGAGCCTGTAGGACCTACTAAAAGGACGTTACTTTTTTGAAGTTCAACATCGTCCGCTTCAAGGTTAGAGTCGATACGTTTGAAATGATTATGAACTGCAACAGAAAGAATTTTTTTACAACGCTCCTGGTTAATAATATATTGGTCCAGATGACTATAAATTTCCCTCGGCTTAAGCAAGTTATGAAAATCTTCACCCTTTTCCTGAGCCCACTCCTCCACCATGATTTCATTGCACAGTTCGATACACTCATCACAAATATACACGCTAGGACCGGCAATCAGTTTTTTGACTTCCTCCTGACTCTTACCACAAAAAGAACAGCGATAATTTCCAGTGGTTGTGCTTTTCTTTGCCATAAAACCCTCGTTTTAAGGTAACTTCAATTTCAACTGCTGCTTTTAATGAACCGTTTATTTTTTATCTTTTTCTACCTTATTAACTTCATCACGGTTACTTATAACACTGTCTATCAAACCATAATTTTTTGCTTCTTCGCCAGTCATATAATGATCACGCTCTGTGTCTTTATTAACTTGAGCTATGTTTTTTCCGGAGTGCTTTGCCATGATGCCATCCAAAATGGAGCGGATGCGAGTAATCTCTTTTGCCTGAATTTCAATGTCAGTATGTTGCCCCTGAAACCCACCACTGGGCTGATGGATCATGATTCGAGCATGTGGCAAAGCAAAACGTTTTTTGGGAGCTCCAGCAGTTAAGAGCAAAGCGCCCATACTTGCTGCCTGACCGATGCAAATAGTTTGAACATCGGGCTTAATGTATTGCATTGTATCGTAAATGGCCATTCCCGAACTGACCTGACCACCTGGGCTATTGATATAAAGATAAATATCCTGATCAGGCTCATCCGATTCCAGAAATAACAACTGCGCAATGATAAGATTTGCCATATGGTCCTCAATGGCAGATCCAATAAAAATAATTCTGTCTTTTAAAAGACGCGAGTAGATATCATAAGAACGTTCTCCGCGACTAGTTTGCTCTACAACAATGGGTACTAATTGATTGTGAATAGAATTCATTTTTCTCTCTTGATAAGGACAACGGTGAGACGAACCTCTTTATTGAACCGAATTGGATTCAAAAGGAATGTCGGCATGTAAGTCATTTAAATATAATCAGATAACCAGAAACAGATTGATCATTTATTATCAGCAATTAAATCTTTTCTGTCAACCATTAGTTCTTTTAAAGTCACCTTTTCAAGGGCTATTTTGAGTGTTTTATCGCGTTTCATACGGCTATGTAAACGTGCAAGTACTCCGTTTTTTTCCCATTCCTTTTTCATCTGCGATAAATTCCCTCCTCCTAATAGTTGAGCCATATTTTCTAACTCTGCATTCAATTCTTCTGTTGTGACTTCTAATTTAAGGTCGCGGGATAATTGATCTAAAACAAGCTCTTCTCTTAAAGCTTGAATAGCGGGCTCCTTGTATTCTTTAAAAAGTTCAGGGCTAATCTCTTCTTCATGAGCATGATCATGGTCGTGACCATGATCATGCTGGGCTTCTTGGCTCTGTTTCTTTTTAGCTTGATTGGACATAAATTTGATCTGCTCCTTGATCAATCCTTCTGGTAATTCAACGGGATTCTGCGCTGTCAGTTTTTCGGCAAATTTCTTCTTGGTTGCTTTAAGAGCTTCCTTACGTTCATAGTCTTCCAACTCAATGCGAACTTTAGACTTCATATCCTCCAAACTGTCATATTTTTTTTCGGTGTCTAATTCACGCGCAAATTCATCGTCCAGTTTTGGTAATTCCTGTACTTGGATGCCTTTCAGTACGATATTAAAATCGACGTCTTTTCCAGCAATTTCCTTGTTATGATAATCTTTCGGTACTGGGACTGTTATATCCCGATCATCCCCAATTTCCATACCAATCATTCCCTTATCCAACCCTTCAATAAGTTGACCGCCTCCGACCTGAATTATCTGGTCTTTTGCCTCTCCTCCTTCAAAGGGTTGGTCTCCTAATTTGCTAGTAAAGTCAATTTTTATCAAATCCTTTTCCTGGACAGGACGATCTGTGACCTCGGAAGTTTTGGCTTTTCTTTGGCGGAACGCTTCAATAGTTTGATCAACCTCTTCATCTGTAATACGAGGGATTTTTATTTCCATCTCGATATCAGAATACTCCTGGATATCTAAACTTGGTAGTACTTCCACAGAAGCGGATACAGAGATATCAGTCCCCTCTTCCGCATTAACCTCTAACAGATGCGGCTGTCCAATAGCGCGTAAATCCTTTTCGGTAATTGCTTGATTCAACTGATTGCTAATGAGGTTGCTCAACACCTCTTTTTTAACATCTGGGCCAAATTGTTTTTCGAGCAAGGAGCTAGGTACTTTTCCTTTGCGAAAACCAGGAACTTTTACTTCTCTTCCTAGTTTTTTATAGTATTTTTCTATTTCCTTTTTGTAATCTTGATGGGGAATTACAAATTTGATTTTTTTATTACAAGAATCCACATCTTCTATTTCGATATCCATGATTTTTCCAAGAATTTAATGATTAGCCACTTTACCTAAACAAATTTCAATTCCAAATATTTAAAAGTGGTGCCGGTGGAGGGACTCGAACCCCCACGCCCGAAAGCACTAGTTCCTAAAACTAGCGTGTATACCAATTTCACCACACCGGCAACTT
>CAYYIR010000066.1:0-1353 GCA_964471995.1 uncultured Nitrospina sp.
GAATCATATATATAACAGGAGAGAAGTAAAATGAAAACCAAGCTAATAAAGCGAGCTCCAAACCTGGTCGCAATATTGGCCTTTCTTGCCCTTTTGGCAGGAAATGCTTTTGCTATTGATAATGCCACCAGTGTTGTTTCTCCTTACTGGCAGTCTGACGAAAGTTCATATACATTTATTGCAGTTACCCATACCTCTCTTTCTGGTATGGCTTCCCAAATTGGTTTAACGATCAATGCTATTGATAACGCCAAAGCAGCCTTTGGGCCCGCTATTACATTTACTGTTACAGAGGGAACTACTACAAGAGTATTCATTGCACGGACGGGTCACTCTATCATTAACCCGACCGCTCAACCCGACGCGAAGTTAATTCAAGGAACGACCGACTTTAAGCATGGACATATTCGCGTTGATCCCGTTGCGACTCTTCCAAACACGGCCGTGACTGGTAACAGTTTCGGAAAGTTTTCTCGTTGTACCGATAAGTCGGCCTGTGAAACTGCGTCTAATAGCACACACTTACATGGTGGTGGATTCCGTGACACAACGATGTTGTCCTTTTGGGGTGCTATCGTAATGGAGTCAAATACAACTGGCTTCGCTATGGAATTTATTGGTGATATGGACGATTCTCAAACACCATCCCTAGCAGTGGATGCTCGAATACCGCCTCAGGGTCCGAACGCACCATAGTGTTACTCAAAAATTCTATAAATGTAATGAATATTTCATACAGGAGAAACATCGATGAAACAATTTAATAAAATAATGTTGCTTTTTCTTTTTGGGTTTGTTGCTCTAGCCCAAATAGCACAAGCGCAGGTACCTGGCGATCCGTTTTTGACCACTAGGTATAGTAGAGGGATAGCCATTTCGCCATTTGCACAGGCCGTACCTAATGACAGTTATACGTTCATTGGCGTCAGCCATCCATCACTGGACAGCGCCCTGACCCAAATTGGTCTTGTGGTGGAAGTCATTGGCATGCAAACAACAGTTAATACCGCTGCAGGTCGTGCGACAATCTTCACCATTAACGCGGGTGAAACCCATCGCATATTCGTAGCGAATCAAAGTCATGCCGACATTAAACCTACAGCTACTGGTTTCGATGATGCGCGAACTCATATTATCCCGACCGTTGACTCAGCTCAATTCGGTTCTGTCCGAGTTACCGCTGTGAGCGAGCGATCAAGATCACTAGCTATTAGAGCTAACGCCTCGCACGTTCCCGTGGGCACCACCAAAAAGTATGACGGTGTAGGTCAGGTAAGTATCTGGGGTATTGTATACACCCAATCTTCTGGGACTGGTTTCGCCATGGAATTTGTTGGTGATATGCACGATTCA
>CAYYIR010000066.1:1453-9818 GCA_964471995.1 uncultured Nitrospina sp.
TGGCCGCGGAATCAACTAAAGTATCTTTTGATTTCACAAGAGGCCAACCATTCAATGGTTGGCCTCTTTTTCCTTCCCACTACTTATTGTTCAAAGGATCTGAACTATGAGACACAAAATTTTATTAGCTTTAATTGTTTCTTTAATCTCGGCCTGTTCTTCTAATGATATTGAGGTTGATGTAAGAAAATCAGAATCGCATTTCAGAGCGGGCTTGGAGTTCGCTCAATTGAGCCTTTTTAAAAATGCTATGGATGAGTTCGACCTGGGTATTAAGTTTAATCCGAAAAATCCTAATATTTACAGAAAAAAAGGTCTTGTTTTATTTGCTATGAGCCGCCGTGACGAGGCGAAAACCAATTTTGAGAAAGCCATAAGCCTAAACCCACAAGATACACAAGCCTATATCAACTTGGGAATGGTTAACTATATATCAGGAAATAACAAAAAAGCCCGAGCAAATTGGGAAACAGCGATTACATTAAAAACAGACGACAACGATGGAAAAGCCTTAAATAATATTGGCAATATTTACAAAAGTGAAAAAAATCTTGATAAGGCAATTGAATACTATAAAAAGGCCATAACCTTTGAACCTGGAAATACTACCTTTTTAAATAACTTGGGGGATAGTTATAGGTTGGCGGGCGACTTTAAACAGGCAGAGTCTACTCTTTTAAAATCGCTTGATTTAAACTCCAATGGTTTGATCACCCAATTTAACCTAGGTATACTTTATAAAACACAGGGAAATACTTCAAAAGCCATTGAGTTTTTTCAAAATTCACTACAAATAAACCCACAATACACCGAAGCCTATTATCAAATCGCTACCACTCATCTTAAAGCAAAAAATAAAGAATCAGCAAAGCTGTCAATACAAAAAGGGCTAAAAGTGGATCCCGATAACGAAAAATTTAAAAAACTCTATGAGCAAGTAGTTGCTTCGTAAGTTTCTTAATTGCGGGACCTTAACAAAAACAGGAGTGCTTGCTTCTGTATTTGGCATGGTTGTACAATATCGGAATGAAAGATCTAAACAGGGAATCTTCCGAAACAATCACATCTTCTGATTTAAAACAAATTCTTTCTGACCATAAAAAATGGCTGGATTCCAATGGAGAAGAGGGGGCTGCTGCTAACTTAAAAAAACGTAAGCTGAAAGGTGCTGTTTTTGTAGGCGCGAATTTAAAAAATGCAAACTTTGAAGGGGCCTACCTTTATGGTGCCTATTTTAAAAATGCAAACCTTGAAAAATCAAACCTTGAAGGAGCAAACTTAAGAGGAGCGAATCTAAGGTGGGCAAATTTAAAAAATACTAATATGAAAAACACAAACCTTGTAAGGGCTGATTTAATGCAAGCAGAGCTGAAAGAGACATTGCTTGAAGGAGCTAACCTTAAAATGGCTGAAGGCCTTACCTCCGATCAACTAAAGAAAGCTATCACAAACTCGGAAACCATACTGCCCGAGCTACTAAAAAAAAAATAAATTATTGAAAAACCATTTTTACCGAATCAACCATTCCTCGAAAGGTTGAGGTTGCCTCATCAACAGCTGTAGGCTCATAACCGCAATGGGCAGTGCAGTCAGCGCATTTTTTGTTGTTTTGATGACCATAGTTTTCCCATTCCGTTGTTGCCATCAACTCTTTAAACGTTCCAGCATAACCCTCATCAAGTAGATAACAGGGCTTTTGCCAACCTAGGACCGAGTAGTTTGGGTTACCCCAAGGGGTGCAAGAATAATCACGTTTTCCTCTTAAAAAATCAAGATACAAGGGAGAATGATTTATATCCCATCGACCGTTTTTATTTTTTTCAAGAAGCTTATCAAAAAACTCAAAAGTTTTCCTTCTACCAAAAAAATGATCCTGATCTGGAGCGTCCGGGTACCTAAATGCAGAGGCCATAGTAATTCCATCTATACCAAGAGGTTTTAAAAAATCCAAAAATTTTTCTGCTTTTTCAATTGTGGTATCTTCAAAAAAAGTAGTTGCGCTTGTAACTCTAAAACCTCTTCCTTTAGCCTCTCGCACTGCCTCCGTAGCCAGTTTAAATGTACCCTCCTGGTCTACAATCCGGTCATGGTCCGCCTCCATACCGTCCAGATGAACAGAAAGCGTAAGATAAGGGCTTACTGGCAAACGATCCAGAAAGTCTTTTAACAATATGGCATTAGTGCAAAGATAAACGAACCGCTTCATAGCAATCAAACCTTCGACTATGTCTACAATCTCAGGGTGCATTAAGGGTTCACCCCCAGCAATCGAAACCACAGGGGCCCCACATTCTCTAGCTGCTTTGAAACATTTTTCTGGGCTCAAATTTTGCTTCAATATTTCATTAGGTTTTTGGATTTTTCCACAACCAATACATTCCAGGTTGCACCTAAATAAGGGTTCAAGCATCATTACCAAGGGATAACGTTTGTTCCCCTTTATTTTTTGCCTGAAAATATACGAACCTATTTTAAATGCTTGAAAAACTGGGACTGGCATAAATTTAATCAGTTTAGTTTTAAGAAAAAGTTTATTTCGTTTTTGCTAGAATCCTAAAAAGAAGCGCCTAGTATAAGTTGCCTCCAAAGAAGATAAAGGGATTTTATCCTTTTGCAATAAAAAGTCTAAGAATATACTTTGTATAAATCTCCTATCGAGATATCTCTATCGTTTCTAGGAAACAATCTTTGAAAAAAATTTTTATACTGCTAATAGTCACCATGCTTGCACTAGCTTTTGATGGCACACTTGCAAAAGATATATTCGACTACAAGATAAGCAGTTTTACAGATTGGTTATTGATAATTATGATAATAGGGATTCTCGTTACCATAGCCTGGGCAGATTCAACAAAAAATGATCATAAATAAAACATCTCGGAGTAATATTTTTCTCTTTATAATTATACTGGAGTTTGTGCGGTAGTATTTTTCAGCAAGCTCAATAAAGCAAAAGGTTCAACAGATCCATCTGCTTGAATCCAAACAGTTCCATTGCCACCATGGGCAACCGAAATACTTTTCCCGGTGGTAGTTTCCATAGCATTAATTTTAAATTTATACTGTTCGTTTGGGGAAAGGTACTCGGCTTCATCCCCCAACTCCATTCTATTTCTGACATCCACTTCCATCCATCCCGGCCTTTGATTGACTACTTGTCCTCCAAAAATTTGCGGTTGGTTAGATTCCTGCGGGGAATCGAATCTTTCCGTTTCGCGGTTTGCGGCAGAAATTAAAAACGCAGAGGTAAAACCTCGATTTGCCGTCTTGCCGATTTCTTCAATGAGGCCAGGATCAAATTGTCGGTTTTCTTCTAAATCGTTAATCGCTTGTCTATAGGCCCTCGTCACTAAGGAAAGATAATAAATTGATTTAGAACGACCTTCAATTTTAAAGGAAGTAATTCCCGCTTGTTTCATTGGGCCTAGAAACTCAATAGCTCGGAGGTCTTTCGAATTCATTATATAGGTGCCATGTTCATCTTCTTCGATGGGCATTAATTCTCCATCCCTTTGCTTTTCTTCAATCGCGTATTGGCCTTTGAGAGGCTGATATTCTTCCATATCTTTGCCTTTTTCCTCATGGATATCATATTCCCATCGGCAGCTATTGGTACACGTTCCCTGATTTGCATCCCGGTGATTAAAATAATTGGATAACAAACATCGACCCGAATAAGCAATACAAATTGCCCCATGCACAAAGGCTTCTAACTCTATTCTTGGAACATGCGCATGGATATCTCTGATTTCTTCAAGAGTCAATTCACGCGATAAAATAATTCGCTTCACTCCCAAGTTGTACCAAAATTCAACAGATGGCCAATTAATGGTATTTGTCTGCACTGACAAATGAACAGGGATTTCAGGAAACTCCTTTAAGGCAAACTGAATCATTCCCGGGTCCGCCATAATAAAAGCATCCGGTCCCATTTCGGCATGTTGCGCTAAAGATCTTTTAAATGATTCAATTTTTCTATTTGGCGGAAGTATATTGGCTGTTATATAAATTTTTTTACCCAACTTATGGGTATAATCTATGGATTCTTTTAGTGACTGATCTTTAAATGGATTCTCCTTGGCCCGGAGAGAAAATTTTGGAATTCCTGCATAAACTGCATCTGCACCATAGGCGAATGCATATTTTAATTTTTCCGGGCTTCCAGCGGGTGCTAGTAATTCTGAAATCATAGTTTTCGAAAATAGTTCTATATGTCTGTTTTTATAAATATAATAAGTCAGCTTACACCACAATTATCCCTTACCGCAAGTGTCTAAAAGAATTTGAAAAAGAGGTGCTAGAACAACAAAATGATTGTGGAAATCCTAAATTTTGGCAATCAATATGCAGGGAATATTGCAGCTAATTAATTATTCTCGCAACCTATCGCAGCCCTGTACCCTAAAAACTCAGCATCCGAAATATTTCCAAATGGGATGTAGTTTTTATGGTTTTTGGGATAGCCATTACACATCGGCCACTGATATATTTTGGTTTTGGGGTCGCCAATGATTCCATAAGTTAAAATCAAATCGTAATCCATATTGTCTTTATTAGAGGGAGGTGTTGGAATTCGGTTTTCACGACGAAATTTCCAAGGTGGAATAGGCTTTTCCTGCACCCACAACCCTATTTTTTTTTTCCACGCTTTATACTCCATCTTTTCCAAAAAAGTGCTATGTGGATGTTTCACCCGATAGTGCCATGCCAACCCTGATTTCAAAGTTTCTTCGTTCAAAATTTTTCCATTTGGCAAAAATACCTTGCCTATTAATCGTTTATATTTATCTACCTGGGTGTAATTGACGCGCACAACTTTATTTAATGCCAGATCCTCTATTAATCTTTTTGCCGGCCTGCCAAAAGGCTGAGCTATTTCCGGTGCATCAATATCAGCAAGCCTAACTTTATAAAACTTTCCTCGTTGATCTTTTATAGAAAATGTATCTCCATCTTTTATTGAGATTACTTTACCGTTTATTGTTTTCAAACCTGCTTGAGGCAAAACAAAAAACATCAATACTAAAAGTCCGGATTTTATGTCCATTAAAAATTTATTGGCAAAATTTGTTCAATGGTTTTTTTCGATGTTTCAATTTTATCACAGCATCTAACGTTAAACCTATTAATTAAGCTAGGTTAGGCCTCGCTCGATCATAAATTTCACATTATCATTTGCATTTTTATACTCAATCTTTGTTCCTGTATATTTGGTTTTAAAAACACGAAATACTTCATCAACAAAAGCCTGGCCAACCGTTGGAATATCACTAAAGTCTAAAATTACATATTTAAATTTTTCCATCCCCAAAATAATGCGTCTTGCTTGAGAACGAGAAATATAGGACTCGTCACCTATCTTGCTGAGTCTTACAATAATATTTGTTTTATCAAACTTTGGTATTCCATCCGAGTTTTCTTCTACATACTCTGAAAAAACATTCTGCAATCTTCTTTTTGAATCAAGGTTTATAGTCATTTTTACACCTGTCCCTGCAATAACTATCGCCCTCGATGAATCTAAAAACCAATCTTTATTCTCATTATCTCTTATATATGACAATCCCTTCGAAAGTATTCGGAAATTATCAAAAACACGGGAGGTAAAAAAAATTCCTTCTCCGGTATGATTCTCCTTATCCGTGGTGAATTTGCCTTTGGAGAGATGAAGAACACTTTCACGTTGATCTTTTAAATCCAATGCTTTTTTTATCTTATTAAAAATTCCGATACCATTATCGCCAATCATTAATTCAATTGATTTAGATGTCCACTCTGAATATATTTTTACCTCCGTTCCCTCAGAATGATCGATAGCATTATTAAGGATTTCCAAAAAGCCGTATTCACAAATATCACGAACATTTTTAGGAAGCGCCTCAAAATCTTTTTGAAAATTTTCTTGCCAAACTTTATGCTCTTCAACTTTATTTTTTAAGGAAACAATCACCTCTTTATTCTTTTCGGTCTTTAAAAAATACTGTATTTGTCGTGTAGTGCCAGACTTGATTATTTGTCCATCACGAAGCAGTCGATTCAAATGCCGGTGAATAGTCGTTCGGCTGCACGCAAAGGCTTTTGCTGCTTTCGCGACAATATTTTTTGGATGTACTGGTATCTTATCCATTAGATAAGTGCGGATCTCTTCGGCCTGATTTTCTACCATTTTCTTTATTAAAAAAGTATTTTATAACTAGTTATAAAAATTATTATAACCCATTATAGATAAATTATAAAATGGCCATTTGCTTATTTAAATGTCGAAAGTTAATTTTAATGGATTTATAACTATATATTTATCTTATTATAACTATTATTTAGACAGTTTTTCGTGAACGGAGAATCAGAAAACTACCTAAACCTAAAAGGAAAAGGCTATAAAAGCTGCCTCGGCTGAGGGTTAAAATGAGTTCGGCATCCGGCTCTCGAAATTGTTCACCAAAAATCCTTACCACCGCGTAAAAAGCCAGAAATTCTCCTGACAATCTACCTGGCGTTGCCAAAACTCCAGTTCTCCAGAATCTCCACTGACTATAAATCAGTAAAAATAATCCTTCCAATGCGGCAGCATAAAGTTGCGAAGGATGCCGAGGGGCAATCAATTCGAGGGGGGTTCCAAATGGGGCGCTTTGCGGGAAGATCACAGCCCAGGAAACATTGGAAATCTTTCCCCACAGCTCCCCGTTAATGAAATTGGCAATGCGGCCCAACACAATTCCAGGGGGGACAAGAGGGCATAAGATATCACCAAGCTGTAAAAAATTTAAATTTAGCTTTTTCGAGGCCCACCAGCAGCCAATCATCACACCTATAAACCCACCGTGACTGGCCATACCTCCCTTCCAGACTTGAAATATAGTCCATGGTCGATGGATAACATCTTCAAGCGCATAGAAAAACATATATCCCAAGCGACCACCCAAGAGTACACCCACCATGATCGTTGTAATAGTTAAGGACTGTTCTTCTGCTGTAAGTGCCGCTTTACCGTGTTTGCAAAAAATATGCAGCAACCAAATACCGGCCAGAAACCCTAAAGCATAGGCAAGACCATAATACCGTATGCCAAAATTTTCTGTGAATTGGAATAGAAAAGGATCTAAATCATGAACCCAATATCCGGTCTTAGACACAATGGACTTTTAAGGTAATAGATTAAAGAAAGTCGAGGTCGCGCTTAAAAATTCTATCGCTTCAAAATAGAAGCAGCGTCAATAGCCCCATAAGTAAAGATCATATCCGCTCCGGCGCGTCTCAGACTGACCAGCGATTCCATCAAACAACTTTCGTAATCCAGCCAGCCTTTTTCTTCAGCGGCTTTCAACATCGCATATTCGCCACTCACATGGTAAGCGGCAACAGGTAATTCAGAATGCTCTCTAGCCAAACGTATTACATCAAGATATGGAAGACCGGGCTTGATCAATAACCAGTCCGCCCCTTCTTCTTCATCGGAATGAATTTCACGGATAGCTTCACGGGCATTGGATGGGTCCATTTGATAAGTTTTCTTATCTCCTTCTTTGGGTGCCGACTCTAATGCATCGCGAAAAGGCCCATAAAAAGCAGAAGCATATTTAGCACAATAACTGCAAATCAAAACATTTTGAAACCCAGCATCATCCAGAGCCCAGCGAATTGCCTCAACCCGACCATCCATCATATCCGAAGGAGCAACGACATCAGCACCAGCTTTAGCCTGCGCGACAGCCATGCCGGCAAGGAGAGGTAGTGTTTCATCATTAAGGATCTTACCGTTTTGAACGAATCCATCATGACCGTCGCTTGAATAAGGATCCAAAGCAACATCGGTAATAACCACCAATTCGGGTATCTCTTTTTTCAATTTTTTAACTGCTCTTTGTAACAATCCGTTAGGATTCAAACTTTCCTTACCTTCAGAGTTTTTCAAAGAATCGTCTATAGCAGGAAAAAGGGCTACAGCAGGAATGCCCAACTCAAAAGCTTTATTGGAGTCCATCACTAACTGATCTATAGAAAGCCGCGACACCCCCGGCATCGCAGCAATGGGGGTTCTCTGGTTATTGCCTTCTTGAACAAAAGTTGGCCAAACCAAATCCCGGGGTTGAATATTGGTTTCCCGAATCAAACCACGAATTCCTGATGTCAAACGGTTTCTTCTGGGACGGTTTATCATAGTCTATCTTATTGTTGAAAAAGGTATTTATCTTGCTCGAGAAAGAATAACCAATCATTTTTAGCAATGCAACCTGTTTCCAAAAAAACAAAACCCTGCCAGTTTTCGACAGGGTTTGTTAAAAACCTACCGCCCTGCATAGACGGTTTATAAAATGGCTCCGGTGACAGGACTCGAACCTGTAACACATCGGTTAACAGCCGATTG
>CAYYIR010000067.1:0-9810 GCA_964471995.1 uncultured Nitrospina sp.
ATTCTTTCCATTTCCAATAACCGCTTTTTTACCGTTACTAGAAACCCATTTTTTGCCATTTTCAGAAGCGGCCATTTCTGCAACCGATCCATAAAAAGTCATAATGGTTTCAAACATTCCTTCTGGATCAAGTTTTAAGTCTTTTCGCTGTTTACCTGGAGCACCATGTTCTAGAACAATGTCTTCAAGACCAATGCATTTAACAGCCGCATTACAAACATTTTCTTCCTGAAGTGCTTCAAGGACAGCAGAACCAAATCCACCTTTCAAGGAATGTTCTTCCGTTGTCACAAGACAGCGCACACGTTTGGCATAATGGCAGATCAAGTCTTTATCCACTGGTTTGGCAAATCGCGCATTTATAACAGCAACCTTGACGCCTTCTTTTTCAAACATCTCCGAAACAGCCATTGCGCAATCTACGGTATGGCCGTAAGCAAGGATAGCGATATCGTTACCATCCTTAACTACTTCGCCCTTACCAATTTCCAATTCTTTTATTTTCTCATCCAATGGAACTCCCAACCCAGAGCCCCTCGGGTAACGCATGGCTACTGGACCCTTATGGTTAATAGCGGTTTTAAGCATATGGCGTAATTCATTTTCGTCTTTGGGTGCCATAACGACCATATTAGGTAATGTACGTAGAAAGGCAATGTCATAAAGCCCCTGATGCGTAGCACCATCCTCCCCAACAATTCCTGCCCTGTCCAAAGCAAATGTAACATCTAGATTCATCAGACAAATATCATGGACCACCTGATCATAAGCACGTTGTAAAAAAGTAGAGTAAATAGCCGCTACCGGTTTAAAGCCTTCAATAGCCAATGCCCCAGCGAAAGAGACTCCATGCTGTTCTGCCATACCTACGTCAAAAGTCCGATCTGGAAATACTTTCCCAAATTTACTGATACCCGTTCCATCAGGCATGGCTGCAGTGATACCCACTACTTTTTCATCCTCTTTCGCAAGCTCTATCAAAGTATCTGCAAATACACTGGTATATGCTGGATTTGCTTTTTTCTTGTGAAATTCACCTGTTGAAACATTAAAGGGCTTTGCGCCATGCCAAACATCTGCTTTTTCCTCTGCTTGTTCGTATCCTTTCCCTTTTCGTGTAATAACATGCATGAGTGTTGGACCTTTGAGGTCTTTCACTGCAGAAAAAGTATCGATAAGTCCTTTCACATCGTGCCCGTCTACTGGTCCTACATAGCGAAATCCGAGATCTTCAAATAAACGCCCGGGAATGAAAACTCCTTTTATTGCTTCATCTATTTTGTGTGCATAACGAGAGATATCTTTTCCAATACCTGGAACAGAAAGTAGAAGCTGATCCACTTCCTGCTTGATTTTAAGCATGACCTGTCCTGTCATGATTTTACTTAAATGTGCAGACATACCTCCAACATTAGCTGAAATAGACATTTCATTATCATTAAGCACAACAATCATATCGCTTTGAATATGACCAGTATGATTCAGCCCTTCAAAAGCCATTCCTGCTGTCAAGGAGCCGTCACCAATAACAGCAAGGACATCGTGGTCTTCGTTTTTCAGATCACGGGCCTTTGCAAATGCTAGGGCAGCAGAAATAGATGTGCCCCCATGCCCACAATTCCAGTGGTCGTGCTCACTTTCTTCTCGTCGTGTAAATCCGCAGAGACCATCATATTGTCTAAGCGTATTGAATCTATCTTTTCTTCCTGTTAACAGTTTATGTACATAAGATTGATGTCCCACATCCCAAACAAATTTATCTACCGGGCTGTTAAAAACGTAATGCATGGCCATTGTCAACTCGACTACGCCTAAATTAGATGAGAGGTGACCTCCTGTCTTGGAAATAGTATCCAAAAGCATGTCACGGATCTCCCTTGCCAAATCGGGTAGTTTATCAACAGGTAAATTTTTTAAATCCTGGGGACTATCAACAATATCTAGTAACTTACTCATGGGCGGTCCCAGTTAAAAAGTTCGTTGGACAAAAAATCGTGCGATTTCCCTTAAAGGATCTGCTCGATCATCAAATTCATTTAAACAATCTATACTTTCTTCTACTAATTCTTCGGCTTTCCGTTTTGACTCTTCCAGTCCGTATAAGGCAGGATATGTCGCCTTATTTTTTGTCAGGTCACTTCCTATATCTTTACCTAGTTTTTCCTGGTCTCCTGTAATATCAAGAATGTCATCAATAATCTGGAAGGCAAGCCCTATATGCGCCCCAAAACTTGACAGAGAAGATAATTGTCCCTTAGTGGCTTGACTCAAAATTCCACCACACCGAATGCAAGCTCTAATCAGAAACCCTGTTTTATAAATATGAATATATTCCAGTGTTTCAGAATTGATTTTCTTGCCTTCAGATTCGAGGTCAACCACCTGTCCACCAATCATTCCTGTTGAACCCAGTGCACCAGCCATCTCATGTGTTGCCTTTAAGATACAATCGGGCGGAACAGTTTCCATACCTGCCGCACGGGTCATAATAATAAATGCCTGTGTCAGCAGTGCATCACCAGCTAAAATGGCAATGGCTTCTCCAAAAACTTTATGGTTTGTAGGCTTTCCTCGCCGCAGATCGTCGTTATCAAGAGAAGGAAGATCATCGTGAATCAGGGTGTAAGTGTGTATCAACTCGGCCGCTACCGCAAATGGCAAAATAGTGTTCCGATCAACTCCTACCGCCTCCGCCGCTGCCATAACAAGAACGGGGCGCAACCTTTTTCCTCCAGCTAACAGACTATAGCGCATCGCTTCGTGGATGCTTTCCGGATAGGTTTTACCCTGAGGCAAAAAACTCAACATCCGCTCATCAATTAATTTCTTGCCTTCTAAAAGGTATTGGGATGCAGACAAACCACTCAATAAAACAAATAATTATAAAGGTTGTAAAATTGCCTCTTTTCACCCAAAATACTAACACATATCCAAGAACAGTCAACTTTAATAGTTAAACAAGTGCTTATTGACCAAGTTATTAATTTATAAGACTTTTTAACCCCTTTGCAAAACCCATTTTTAGGCCATATAACAAAATTTTGCTAGAGAACAATAAGTTTCTTGATACAAATAATGATAATAACTTTCAAAATCAAAATCTATTTTCTTGGGTAAAAAATAGTAAATACAAAGCTAAATAGAAAAAATTAAGGCTCTCGATAATTAAATTCTGAAGGTTGTAATTTATTTGATGTTTTTATATCATCCAAACCTCATTGAGTAGTTTTTACCGAATGAGAGTTTACTCATTTCAAAAAAAATAAAAGCCATTAGAAGTTCTTAAAATTATTCTTATAAAGGATTTAAATATATGCATAGTTTAACGGTTACATGGGTGGGCTATGTTTCTCTCATAAGTTTTTGTTTGGCCTATACTTTGGTCATTTTTGAAGAACAAATTCACATGCGAAAATCCAAGCCGGTTGTTTTAATCGGTTGTTTCATGTGGGGTTTGATTGGTATCTATGAAGCTCAGCATGGTGGGGGGCATGCCCATGATTATGTAAAAGAATTAATCGCGGAAATTGGCGAACTTTTTTTCTTTTTGCTGGTTGCCATGACTTATATCAACACTCTAGCCGAGAGAAACGTTTTTAAAGTATTACGCGCATGGCTTTTGAAAAAAGGATTAGGTTTTAAAAAACTTTTTTGGGCTACAGGATTAATAACTTTTCTCCTTTCGCCTCTCGCAGATAATCTGACAAGCGCCCTGCTTATGTCTACCGTTGCATTAGCAGTAAGCAATGGAAATGGAAAGTTCATTGTTCCTGCTTTCGTAAATATTATCGTAGCTGCCAACGCAGGCGGTGCATGGAGTCCGTTTGGAGATATCACAACCCTTATGGTTTGGACATCCGGAAAAGTGCAAACTATGGAGTTTTCTTATCTTGTTCTACCCTCAATCGTAAACTGGATTGTTCCGGCAATAATCATGTACTTTTTTGTCCCTGATGAAATGCCTGATGCAGGAGATGAAAATATTCAAATGAAAGCTGGGGCAAAGTTCATCATTTGCCTGGGAATACTTACGATTGCTACAGCAGTTTCTTTTCATCAGTTCCTTCACCTTCCCCCGTTTATGGGCATGATGCTCGGCTTGGGACTTTTAATGATGAAAGGTTTTTATTTAAAACGCTGGGGAGAAGCGAAACACGCAAAAAAAATGGGCATTGAGAATAGCGAAAAGGAAATGCGATTTAACATCTTTGCGAAAGTGGAACAGGTTGAATTTGATACCCTGCTATTTTTCTTTGGTGTTTTGACAGCAGTAGGAGCTTTACAATATATTGGTTATCTTGCCCTTATTAGCGAAAATATGTATGGAACCTTAGGGCCGACTTACTCGAATGTTCTGGTAGGCGTGCTTTCAGCTATTGTAGACAACATTCCTATTATGTACGCCGTCCTTAAAATGGAACCGGCTATGGGGCTCGACCAATGGCTACTGATAACATTGACCGCCGGAACAGGCGGTAGCTTGCTATCTGTTGGGTCTGCAGCAGGAGTTGCCGTGATGGGTGTTGAAAAGAAAAATTATAATTTTATGTCTCACTTAAAATGGGCACCTGCTATTAGTCTGGGTTATATAGCAAGTATCGTTTGCTGGTATTTTGTAACACCCCATTAAGGCAAATTATTAATCATGAAAAAGGTAATTAAAATTTAATTTTCAACCTTCTTTCGCAAAACAATCTGAATTTGCGCTACAGCGTCTTCCAGAGTCTGATCAACAAGGGCCCCCAGTTTCACAGAGATTAAATTGACTCTATATTTTAGAAACTGAGGACTTATTCCTAGTTTTGTAATAAGTTTTTGATTCCGATTCAACCGTTTAATTATTGAGCGGTTCAGTCGCATGAAAAATCTACCTTGTTTTCCCAATCCATGCCCTTTTAAGGAGTGGTCATATCCCTCGTCCTGATGCTCCAGAGAAATGACTTCAGCATCTGGCAAAGAAGAACAAACCCGTCCTAAATCATAAGATACGGGAGACCAAGAATCGGGTTTGTTGAAACGAAAAGTTGCAGAATGGTCGCGATTAAACAAACTTGGCCAAACCCCTTGTTCATATAAATCCTCATCGGGGACAACTATAACCATCGTCCCACCTGGCTTCACCAACTGCCACCATTGCCCCAATGCTTTCGGGACATCGCTCATATGCTCTAACGAATGGCTACTATGAACACAATCAAAAGTATTTGGTTCAAGATAGTTCAAAATTTCCTGGGCGTCGCCCTGTTCTTTATCAAAAGGTACGGCATTAGAAACAACTAGGTTATCACCACAACCAATATCCAATACCTTACCCGAGAAATAATTACCACGAAATTCTTGACCACGTATTTTTTCTGTTTTAGATGCTTCATCCATAAAAACTTTTAAATCTTTCTGTTGATTTACTTGCGGTTTTCACAAGTTTATTCTGAAAAAAATTATATAAATAACAAACTAGCTATTTAAATTTTCTTTTATAGTTATAACAATATCAAAGGTTTTTATATTTTTCGTTTATTTTTTATGATAAAGTCTCCGGTTTAATAATGCCTTAATTTTTATATGAATAAGAACCAAAAAGTTGCGCTTTTGACAAAAAAACATGTGGCCCAAACATACGGCCGGTATCCTATTGCCTTGACCCGAGGTAAAGGAACTAAAGTTTGGGATAAAAATGGTAATCAATATTTGGATTTCGTGAGTGGTCTGGCGGTCAACAATCTTGGACATTGCCATCCTGCTGTTGTTTCTGCAATTCAAAAGCAAGCAAAAACGCTTCTTCATGTTTCGAATTTATATCACATTGAACCTCAAGCTCAATTGGCAGAACGCCTTACCTCACTCTGCTTTGCCGACAAAATTTTCTTTTGCAATAGTGGGGCAGAGGCCATCGAAGCATCGATAAAACTGGCTAGAAAGTTTTCCTCTGACCAAGGTCACCCAGAACGAACCGAAATCATTACAATGCACAATTCTTTTCATGGGCGAACGATGGGGGCTTTATCTGCAACCGCTCAAAAAAATTATCACAAAGGATTCAATCCTTTATTGTCAGGTTTTAAATACGTGCCCTTTAATAATCTCCAGGCTACAAAAAAGGCGATCAGCAAAAAAACATGTGCAATATTGACTGAACCTATTCAAGGGGAAGGCGGTGTAAATGTCCCCGAACCAAATTACCTTAAAGATTTAAAATCTATTTGTAGGGAAAATGATATTCTCTTAATATTTGATGAAGTGCAGACAGGGTTTGGTCGAACTGGTAAATTATTTGCCCATGAATTATTCAAAACTAAACCAGATATCATGACCCTTGCCAAAGCATTAGGGGGAGGCATGGCTATAGGCGCTATGGTAGCAACCAATCGAATTATGAAATCATTCGTCCCAGGAACTCATGCTTCAACTTTTGGAGGCAACCCGCTTGCTTGTGCAGCAGCCTTAGCATCCTTAAAAGTCATTACTGGAACAGGTTTTTTAAAAAAGGCTTCAGAGACAGGAAAATACTTTCTAGAATGTCTAGAAAAATTAGCCAATCAACACTCAATAATAAAAGAGGTGCGTGGCAAGGGAATGATTTTAGCAATGGAATTAGACAAACCCGGAAGTGAGATTGTTGTAAATTGTATGAAAAATGGTTTTTTAATCAATTGTATTAAAGAAAATGTTTTACGCTTCCTTCCACCTCTTAATATATCTCAAAAAGATATAAGCAGCCTTATGCCTGTTTTATCTAATAGTCTCCTTCAATTATCAAAAAAGAAAATCTGATTTGGGATCCGGATGAAAAAAGACCTCTTATCCATCAACGACTTTAGTCACGAAGAAATTTTAGCCTTATTTGACAAGTCTACAGACTTGAAAGCTAAACGAAAAACCGGCGAGGAACATCTTCCTTTAAGGGGGAAATCCCTAGGTATGATTTTCAATAAAAACTCTACTCGTACTCGAATATCTTTTGAGGTTGGAATGTATGAACTCGGCGGCCAAGCAATTTTTCTGACCGGGGATCAATTGCAGTTGAATCGTGGTGAAACTCTCAAAGATTCTGCTCAAGTACTGTCTCGCTATCTCAATGGCATCTTAGTTCGTACTCATAGTCATCAAGAGATAGTTGATCTGGCAGCGAATGCAACCATCCCTGTCATCAATGGACTCACCGATTTAAATCATCCAGTCCAGATACTTTCTGACATTTTCACAATTAAAGAAAAGCTCGGGAAGATAGAAGATATAAAAGTAGCTTATGTGGGAGATCTTAATAATGTTGCATATTCGTGGATGACTGGCGCGTCCCTTATGGGAATGAATCTATGCATCGCCTGCCCACCAGAATTTAAACCTGCATCGCTACCAACTCTTTATGGAAACGGAAAAGTCGAAATCATCGGGGATCCACTTAAAGCAGTAGAGAGTGCAGATATCATCTATACTGATGTTTGGATAAGCATGGGCGATTCGGGCGACTTGAAGAAAAAGGAAAAAATTCTAACTCCCTATCAAATCAATCAGAAATTACTAGACGCAACAGGAAAGAATTCTTTGGTCATGCACTGCCTTCCAGCTCATCGGGGTATGGAAATTACCTCGGAGATTCTAGATGGAAAAGATTCGATTGTTTTTGACCAGGCGGAAAACAGGCTACACGTTCAGAAAGCCATTCTCGAAACACTGTTATCCGAATCGGATCAATGATATAGTTTTACAAGCCTAGATCACTTTAAATAAACACGAAATCTGCGATCAACCTATTTCAACTAGCAATAAAAATAACTTAAAGATTCAATTCAGCCAATTTAACAATAATATGGCTGAAAACATACCTACTCCTGATCGACAAAAATAGTGATTAAATTTGAAGTTGTAAAGAAACACAGTCACTCTTCCGCACGACTAGGAATTCTGACGACACCTCGAGGGAAAATCGATACCCCCTGCTTTATGCCAGTTGGAACTCAGGCAACTGTTAAAGCTCTAACCCGGGAAAATTTAGAATCCATTGGAGCGCAAATTATTTTAGGAAATACCTATCATCTTTATTTGAGACCCGGACACGAGTTGATTCAATCGCTGGGTGGACTCCATAAGTTTATGAACTGGACTCATCCCATTCTTACGGATAGCGGTGGTTACCAGGTTTTCAGCATGAACAAACTGACAAAAGTAACGGAGGAAGGTGTAAATTTTAAATCTCATATTGATGGTTCCAGTCACTTCATATCCCCTGAAAAGTCTATAGAAATACAAGAGGCACTAGGCGCAGATATTATTATGACTTTTGACGAGCCAACTCCCTATCCTGCCGACCTTGCTACCACTCAAAAATCATTAAAGCTCACTACTCGCTGGGCCAAAAGATGTAAAGATGCGCTGCAATCTAAAAATCAATCTCTCTTTGGAATTGTACAAGGAGGTATGCATCCCAACTTAAGAAAAGAAAGTTCGGAGCAAATAATCGAATTAGACTTTCCGGGTTATGCCATTGGGGGATTGAGCGTCGGCGAAGAAAAACATTTAATGAACGATATGACCGAGTTGACCTCTTCCCTCTTACCGGAATTAAAACCCAGATACTTAATGGGGGTAGGAACTCCAGAGGACCTTTTAACCTGTAGTTCCCTGGGTGTAGATATGTTCGATTGCGTTATGCCCACCCGTAATGCCCGGAACGGATATTTGTTCGTAACCGGCGGAAAAATAAATATCAGAAACTCACAATATCATAATGATTCCAAACCCATTGACTCAAATTGCTCCTGTTATACTTGTAAAAACTATTCACGAGCATACCTGAGACATCTAATCATGGCGGGGGAAATTCTTGCTATGCATCTATTAACGTTGCACAACTCATACTTCTACCAAAATTGGATGAAAAACATACGAATAGCTATTGAAAAAGATATACCCTTTTCTTTTAGCTGGCAGGAGAACCCTGAATAAAATCTTTTATCTGTTTTCTAAGAGCCACTTATAATTCCGTGAATTTTGAATTCATGGACGTCATAACCCGACCGCTTTGATAAGGAGGCCTGTGCAACGGCTTTTAAAATTTCCACTTTTTCTGAATCCATAAATTCCATAAAATAATCAAAAATTTTTTCAGGAAAATACAGGGTCAAATTCAATCGGGCTCTTTGATAAATAAATTGCGCTCCTGATCGCATCGGATTGCCACGAAGAGGTTTATATTCCACATGGCCCTGTAACATATAATCCGCGACCCCCCTCCATTCCTCGCCAATTTTTAACAAGTTTTCTCTGATCAGAGAAAGATACCTTCCCTGCTCCGGAAGTTCATAAGTGTAACTTTTCATTGAAGGCTTTCTAAAATAATAGAATTAAATCAATTTTGTTCGCAAAGCCAAAAAAAGGGGAATCTCTTTTCGCGAACGATTTTCTGCTTTCGCTCTCTTTCCAGGTTGACTCTTCTTATTTGAAATCCATTCTTCTAGTCCATCTAACGCGAAACCCGCTACAGACAAAGCTTTAATATAACTTTGAATAGGACGATGGTAAGTAAGGGTAAAAGAGTTTTTATCTGCAAAAGGAGGTGTAAGGATAGGGACATTAGTTTCACTTAAGTAATGATCTACTCTTCTATATTCTAATTTTTTCTCTTCATCCCAACCCCAATGAGTCTGTCTTGGAATACGAAAGCAGGGGTGTGTCATAACCACGACAAAATAGCATTGCGGTTTTAACCCAATTGCAGCATTTTTAAATAGGGCATTTATGTTTTTAATATTTTGTATTGCCATAAGACAGGCCATTCCATCAAATCGATCTTTTACAAAGTTTTCAGAGTTT
>CAYYIR010000068.1:0-9685 GCA_964471995.1 uncultured Nitrospina sp.
GCCCCAAGGATATAAAATTAAAGGTTGCAAGGGGTACCTGAATGGGCTTTATTTTATTTTTTCCCAATTTTATCCAATAAAAAAGAGATAATATTTGGAAGTTCGGCTGGTATTTGTATAATGTTTTAGTATTAATTGCCTAAGGGAAGTTATTAAATACTTAGCGATATTCGACAAGAAGCGATACTAAAGATTAGGTTAAATCAACTTTTTGCTTTAACTTTAAATACAAGGATAGGCAGAAAAACATGAAAATATCTGTAATATCTCCAAATCTTAGCGGGTGTGTCTCTATATTGGATACTGGGGTGACATATTTGGCGACTTATATTAATGAGCGGACATCACATGATGCCAGTATCTGGGATTATACTTTCAATCGACATCGTTGGCGGGAATACCTAGTAGAGAAGTATAAAAAAGATCAACCTGATGTTATTGGTATTACCCATACAACACTCTATACCTCCTACGTTGTTGAAACAATTAAGGAGATTCGAGAAAATATTTCGAAAGATATACCTATAGTTCTCGGAGGTTATCATCCTACTTTGAGACCTCGGGAATCCATTAATTTACCAGGGGTTAATGCTGTTATTTGTGGAGAAGGAGAGTACATCCTCTCTAACTATATGGATGCGCTGGAATCAAAAAGCGAGTTATACAATATTCCAGGGTTGCTTTTTAAATTGGATAATGGCAGCTATTTTGAAAACCCTCGAGCAGGGTGGATTGAAGATATCAGCAGTTTACCTTTTCCTGATTATGAGCTTTGGGAGGATGTGGATAAATATTTATATTTTATTCAGCAACTGTGGCTTATTGGAAGCAGAGGTTGTCCATATCCCTGCACAAACTGTGAGGAGGTATACATAAAGGATGCATCCCCGGGAAATCGTTTTCGCTATAGAGATCCCCAAAACTATGTTGATGAAATTAAGTTCCAATATGACCGGTTTAAAGACAGAGGTTTGCGTATGGGGCATCCGTTCGACCCCGTTTTCCCAATCAATGCTAAGTGGACGCGGGATTTTTGTAGCAAATATATTGAAGCTGGTATGAATACAAAGCTACCTTTATCGATATTTGCAAGAGGGGATACCTTTTATTTACACGAAGGGCCTGGATCAGCAAGGTACCAAACATTCGATCATGACAGGGTAAAATGCTTGGCCGAAGCTGGCGTGAAAGAGGTCAGGATTGGAGTGGAAACAGGTACCGATAGAATGCGCAATGAAATACACAAGAAGCAATGCACAACCAAACAGTTGGAAGAGACATTTCATTACATGCAGAAATACGATATGAATACAATTGCATATAACATGCTTGGTGGACCAACGGAAACTCCCGGTGAGATGCTTGAGACCTTTAAGTTGAATTGGAAACTCAAACCAAACAAACCAATCTTTTTTGTTTATCAACAGTTGGCTCATGACACTCAATTGTCTCAGGTAGGAAATTATGATTTAGATCCCGATTCAATTTCGCCTGATATTTTCAACTCTGATGAAAGCAAGAGAAGCGATGAGGATCAATCGACTATTCAGTTTGGTGAGCCGATGGAATCAAAAACGTTTTCTAAGCATTTTGTGGTTTACTTCCAACTGTTTTGTTACTTTTTCTTTGTTGGCCGTCGTGTTGGAAAAATGATTTTTAAACAGAGGTTAAAATTCTTTACAAACTTATATAAATATATGCGCAGAGGGCAAAAAGAAGGGGCGAATATGAAAATAGTTTTCGCCTATTTCTTAGGTAGCTGCGAAGATAATTTGTTTGAATAACTCTCTTGTTTTTGATGTGTCGAAAGACACTTGTTTTTTTTTAAAGTTTCTGGGGAAAATTATGGTTTTAGATCTTAAAATCTTCCAGAGGAGAGGGAGTTAGATGTGTTCTCCTGTAGCTCATACCTTGGTTGGTTTGTCGGTGTATACGACAGTAACTCCTCGTGAAGATTTGACCAAGAGCTGGAAGATAGTTTTTTTTATTATTTTCCTTACGGTTCTGCCTGATTTTGACTTCCTTATTATGATGGTGACTAAGGATGTAAGTGATCACAGAACGTATACTCATAGCTTATTGTTCTCGATTTTTGCAGGCTACTTATTTTATAAAATAGCTCAGGCTAAATACCCATCGTTGCGTGCAACATTTTTGCTGTGTTTTTCCCTTATTTTTTCCCATGTTGTTGTGGATGCTTTTGTGGCCGATGGGTTTTATCCTAGTAAAGTTGCGTTGTTTTACCCGTTGCCTTATTTAATGAATTCACCTGTGCCTATTTTCGATCCGATAGACTGGGCTAAATCGGACAATTGGTTATTCAGTTTAGAAACGGCAAAAGCTATTTTGAAAGAGTTCATTATTACAGCTAGCTTTTTTGCGGTTGCTTATTACATGAAAATTCATAGATGGTCTTCAAAAATACAGGATTAAAATGCTAAACGCTAAAACGGCTTTGACTTTTTTAAAAGGTGTAGCAACCAAAAAAGCTCCAATGTACGTTCAGTTTGCTTTGGCTAAAGGTTGTAATATTAAATGCCTGATGTGCAGTGTGGTTGAAAATAGAACCCATGAAAAAGAATTAAAACTCCCTGAGATAGATATACTAGCCCACAATTTAGATAAGATGGGTGTTAGTATGGTTATTCTTACTGGAGGTGAGCCTTTTCTGAGAAAAGATCTTCCGGATGTTATAAAAATTTTCCGAAAATATAATATTCAGCCTCGTCTACAGACTAACGGTTTGTTGTGCACTGAAGAAAACTTAGGCGAAGTTATTGATGCTGGAGCTTCTGAGGTTACCATTTCCTTAGATACGCTTGATATTGAGAAACAAGACATTATTAACCAGAAGGAAGGTTCTTATTACGATATTTTACGTGCTTTAGCACTGTTCTCAAAAATGTTTCCTGTTAGAGGAAATATGACAGGTGTTAATGCAGTCGTATCAAAATCAAATATTCACGAGATCCCTGCGCTTATAGATTTTGTTACCCAGATTGGGTTTTATGTTTCTCTTATACCTGCGCATTTAACGGATGAAGAAACACAGCATCCGGATGAGGGCACTAGTTTCTTATTGCGTAGAGGAAGTGATGTTATGGAAGTAACGGAAGCAGAACATAACGCTATTGACCAGGCTTATGAAAAAATCATACAGATGAAACGTGATGGATATCATGTGCATAACTCCAATCGGTTTTTACGAGAGTCTCCTGATTTTTTAAAATTTAAAAAAGTTCACTGGAAATGCAGTAGCCCGGATTTATATTTTTCGATTAGCCCTGAGGGGAGATTTTTGCCTTGTGTCGATTTAGAAATTCCTATGAATATTCATATGACGCACCCAGACTTTCTAAAAAACTATAAGGAAGGGAACTTTTTAGATGCCATAAAGGAAAAAGTTAATGCGTGCCCGGGGTGTATGTACGCATGCTATCCTGAAATTCATTACTTCTGTCGAGACACAAGTGTTTTTATTGAAAGACTTTTCCAAGGGGCAAAAATATCCCGTTTTTCTAGAAAAGTGATGACATATGAAGAAATGGTAGATTTAGCAGAAGAAATGCGAGAAAAGTATGGGTTAAATGAGAAAAGCACATCCGTGCTGGTTGAAAATTAGCTTTTTGGGATATCTTAACTGTGGCTGGGGATCATTTATAGAGAAATTTAACAATGAATGCGATAAGTATTGATAAACAGTCAAGAAAATTTACGTTATTTGGTTTGAAGCCAGATATTTTGGATGAAAGATTTTGGAAACCAGTTTGCGTAAAAAAAATAGCTCTTATTTGGCCAAAAGGTTTTGATGCAACTTACTCCATACCCCTTCCTTACGGTTATCTAAAGAGCAATATTGATGAGTCGAGGTATGAGGTTAGGATTTTCGATAATACGATTGCAGATAGATTATGCTCAGATGAAGGTTTCAAGCGCGACTTACAAGATTTTGATCCTGACTTAGTTGGAGTATCTACTTGGTCGCCAATGTCGATAGAAGCAATCGATTGCTTAAAGGTTGCCAAGGAGATTAAGCCGGAGGCAATCACATGCATAGGGGGGGCCCATGCCACAAGTTACCACCAAAAAATAGCAGGAGTTAATGGGGTTGATTTTATTTTCAGAGGTGAGGCAGATCTTTCTTTTTCAGTTTTTCTAGAACAATTAGAAAAGCAGGTTCCCGAATTTTCCAAGGTGAAAGGTTTGGTTTATAGAGGGTCAGAAGGTGTGGTTGTTAACGATGTGGACAGGGAAGATGATCTCGATAAAATCAAGATTCCAGATTATGATTCCATTCAGTTAGATTACTATGTGAGGAACGGTTACCGGTGGAACTGTCCACCCAAAGTTAATGCACCAGTCTGGATTACAAGAGGTTGTCCATATCGATGCGGTTATTGTGCAGCCCCTGAACTCAACGGCAAGCCTGTTCGTACCCACAGCATTCCTTATATGATGGAATGGGTAAAATATCTCTATTTTCAGAGGGGGGTAAGGTGGATAAATATTTTAGATGATAATTTTACCTTCCATAAGAAGTATGCCAAACAATTTTGCCGAGCTGTCATTGATCTTAATTTAAAAGGCCTTAGGTTTGGTACGCCAAATGGAATAAGAATGGAAAGAGGAGATCCAGAATTATGGAAGTTGATGAAACAGGCAGGTTGGAAAACACTTATGGTTGCGCCTGAAACAGGTTCGGAGAAAACGATAAAGCGTATGGATAAAGATCTTGATTTAAAGATTGTTCCTGGTGTTGTTAAGGATATAAGGGATGCAGGTTTGAGAGTCCAAGGATTTTTAATCCTGGGTTATCCAGGTGAATCTAAAGAAGACCTCTTTGCTACTCGTGAATTAATACTCAAGTGTAAATTTAATTTTGTATTTATGGCTAGCTTTCAGCCTTTGCCAGGCACACCTATATACAACGAACTCGTAGCCAATGAGGAATTGCCAGAGGGGCTACTACCCCACAGCTATTCAGATGGGACTCGTGCGTATATGCCCGATGATTTAAAAGAATTTAATTTTCCTCAGTTTATTTTACGCACACATCTTTTGATGATGCTTAACAATCCAGCTAATGTGCCCTATCACTTAAGTTTAATGTTTAAACTTTTCAGTCCTCGGCAAGTCGTTAAAAAGGTGGCCTTAATTTTTTTCTATAGTTTATTTCCTAAGAAACAAGGCGGTACAACCGTTATTTTTCCACAGACAGATCAACAAGATCAGGCAAGGCAAGGTGAAGCATTGGTAGAAGACCCGAACTATATCTATCCACCTATGCATCAACAATCCCAATCAACAACCGAGGGTAATTGATCCCACTTTTTATTCGAGCTATCTAGAAGCATCGGTCCAAGGTGGAAAGGGGTATGCGATCAATACCCCAATACCCCATTTTCCTTATGAAAAGCATTTCACTTTCCATAATCAGCTTTATTATCTTTCTTGTAGCGTTGATAGCTATCGACAAGATAAGAAGCCTGAGGTCGGCACGGAAATCATTTACCCCAATTTTGTTATCTATATCCCTGGTTCCTGTCTATTTATTATTATATTTCACCACTCCCATTTCACTAGGAGTATTCCCCCTTGAGCTCTTGAGCGAGAATTTAATAGTAGATGTCGTAAACGGATTACTTCTCTATACATGCCTTTGCGTTGGATTCGTGGATTTTTTAATAGGATCAGCGATAACACCATTTTCTGCAGATATTCTGGTGGAAATTTATCGATCCGATGACCGGGGACTTTCTAATGAAGAACTTAAATCGAAGTATTGTCTGGATAAATCGGATAGAGGGTTGGTGCAGAAGCGAATTCTATTCTTAAGAAAAATCGGATTCATTCGTGAACTGGCAGGCGGCGAATATTCTGTCACAAAAAAAGCAGCGGTTTTGGCGTGGGTTACCCAAGGATTGCAGAGACTTAGCGGTTCAGGCAAGTAATTTATCGGAATCAGGAAAATAGCAAAAACACATTATGTTATACGGAATGATTTATGCCATCGCTGTATCGTTTTTGGCTGTTTTATGTTCTCCCCTGTTCACGGGTATCTTTAAAGATAGTGGATTAAAGCGGCGGCTTCTTTCACATATACTATTTCTACCCGTTTACGCAACGATAGGCATTTTTTGGTTATTTGATAGTAATTCTAATGCGGGAGAAAGCCATCTTCTATATGGTTTGCCGCTGTTTAACGGCCTGTTTCTCTATCTCGTATTATTTTTGTTGTATGAATCTGTGGTGAGTAAGGTGGAGCGGTCGGTCACAGTCAAAATGTTTTTGGAAATATATCAAAGGGGCCAGGGACCCCATGTTGAAAGGACATCAGGGGATATAATTGATAAAGAAGAGATGCTTTTGACTCGAGTGGATGGGCTTTTGCGAGAGAAATTTATTGAAAGCCGAAATAGCCGTTATAGGATAACCGCAAGAGGCGCAAGAAGCGCTAAAATAATAATTTGTATAAGAAATCTGTTTTGGGCACTATAATTAATATATAGTTAGATTTTAGAATACAGCGGCAGGAAATCAACATTTTAGCATTTTTCAACCCTGCACTTTTTTGTAAATAAAGTGGTTTCATTTAAAGCAAAAGACTAATGGGCAATTCTCCCACATCCTGTGTTTTTTCATGGCTGATGTATTGCAGAAACAGTGAAAAAGCTGAGGAATATAATGAAGCTATCAAGTGGTACAGATTAGCCGGAGAATTGGGTCACGCAGATGCGCAATTCAATCTTGGGCTGATGTATGAAAAAGGTCTGGGGGCTCCAAAGGATTATAATGAAGCAGTCAAATGGTACAGGATGTCAGCGGAACAGGGGGTTGGAAAGGCTCAATACAGCCTTGGCCATTTACATGCCACAGGAAATGGAGTCGTAAAAAACTATATCCAGGCCCACATGTGGTTCAACATTGCAGGAAAAAACGGTCAAGAAGAAGGGTTCAACAATAGAGACATTATTGAAAGAGAAATGGCCCCCGATAAGGTCACCGAGGCACAAAGATTAGCTGGAGAATGGATGGAAAAAAATCAGTGAATTTAACAAGTCTGGACGTGACAATAGCCATCCTCTTATGTCTACCTTACATCATTTATCACCGGTTCTATAAAGCCCCGTTTGATTCCGCTGCAGCACCTTACGTTATAAGAAGCTTCCTTCTAATCATGGGATCCTATTCGATACTCATAATATCCGTTATTATGTGGTTCTTCCTGGAATGGTGAATTCTGTTCCGGTTGAAAATAAGGTTTTTTCTTAATTAGCTCCATTCCCGTCCGTAAACACTATCTGGGTTTACATGCATCGTTAACTTCAATTCCCAATTCTTTGGCCTGTCCTGCTATTATTTTTTCCAAAACAATCGTTTGGATTCCGTCTCCCGCAATATTGTTACAGAAAATGGTTTCTTTGAGAATTGTACCAGTCAGATTGGTCTGACTCAGGTCAGCGTTAGTGAGGTCCGCCTTGTTCAGGTTGGACCCAAACATATGAGCCCCACTTAATTTCGCACCTTTTAAGTCTGTTTCGCTCAGATCCGCATTGAAAAGGTTTGCTCGATGCAGGTTCGCGCCATTCAGATTGGCCCGGCTCAGGTTTGCTCCATTCAGATTCGCTCTATAAAGATTGGCACCTTTTAGATTTACATTGCTTAAGTCTGCTTCTCTAAGGTTTGCCATTTTCAGATTCGCACCTGCCAGATTAATTCCTGTAAGGTCTGTCTTAATTAATCCTGCCCCTCTCAGGTCGCAATTTGGGCAGGATTGTTTTGCCAGTATCTTTTTAAGATCCATCTCATTGGGTCCTGAACATGCAAATAAAAAAAGGCATGTGAATATAACAATTTGAATTCTAATGGTAGCACCCTCCAAACAAAGATTTAGAAATGGTTCTCAACTTTAATGAGAAATATCGAGGAAATTTATTTTAAGGCCTCTATAGTCAAAATTCCACTACTTAAGGAAAGACTAATAAATTCGGAAGAGCTTGTCTGGTTTTCGGAAGCGTTCAGGTCAAATCTGGCAATCGGTTCAAACATCTGACCATGCCAGGGACAGGTAATTTTAAATCCTTTCTTTCCGGGAATTGGAATATCCCGGGGTCTGTTACCCGATAGAGCCGATATTGCCATGTCTTTTCCGCCTAAAAAGCATTTTCTATCCAAACTGGCGCCATCATGAGAACACATTCGCGGATATATGAATAAATCGTTTCCCGATCGAACTAATTGAGCTCCCAGATGGTCATCCCGGTTGAACAAATATTCCCCATCATTTGGCAAAATCTCGGCAATTTCCAATTTAGCCGGAACGCGACCGTTAGTATTTTGGGCGGGTAAAATGACATTTGAGCAATTGATATTCAGTGATTTTTCGAAACTATGCCCCTGTTCTTCCCCATGAAAAGAATAACCCCAATCTCGTAACTGTCCTCTACGCTCACGTACAGGGGCATCTGAGAGTGTTACATTACTCAGATATTTGCGGAGAAGCCTGCATAAGATCGGATGCATGAATTTAAATATTCTCGAAGACCCAACATAATGGTCGGTAATAGCTTTGGTCGAATTTGGACTCAGCTCTTCAAAATAGGTTTTTATAACAATAATAAAAAACATCCATGTTGTGCAGTATGTGTGGGACAGGGGACTCGTCGCGTAATTGGTTGTTAGCACAGGAATATTAATTCCCATAAAATTCTGAGAAGAAATTAAATTAAGATGATCATCTCCTATCATTGAATAACCGTTAGATATACGGTTCATGCGCCAGGAGAGGCTCCCACGCCCGTCAGATACGAGCAGATCATGAACGTGGTAAAGGTGTGGAAAATCCCTGTAATTCCACGACCCATCCGATGCAGAATATGGACATTCGAATTCTGTAGTGAAGCTCGAAAACGTGTACCCATTTTTTTCATAGAAGGAAACAAGTTTTTCAGCGGAAGTGCGCTTCATGGATGCAATACCCTTATATTAAAAAAGCTGTTGTATAAAATTCTATCCAACTTAATAGATGCTAATTTATCGTAATTATTCCTTTAAAGCTCCACATTTAACCATGCAACATTTAAATAAACAATTTGCGGTCTCTTTTAGTCCATTGAATTGTAGGCTAAGGCATATTAACGATCAATATTTTTTCCTGGCTAACCAGCTTATATGCTTTTAACAACCTTTCACATAAATGGATATCCTCGTTGGAAACTTTAATTTTTTCTCTGTAAGTTATTTTGAGTCTGGGAAAGACAGGCAGTTTTAATATCCAGAGATAGTTTTTGACAGATTTCAGCATGTCAAAGTTGATAAGGGAAAGCCCGACTTTCTCGAGAAGTTTTAATCGTAGGACCTTTTTGGCGAAATTTTTAATAGTGCTCAAGTTTAATTTCTCCTCAATGGATTTATATCTTTAAGGGTTCTTTTCGGAAAATAGTTGTGTAGGCACTTCCGTTTAAATTTTTTCTTTCTAGAAGTGCTAAAGGCAAACTAATGATGTATCCGAGGGTGGCCCAGAATATCCATTCTAATCTGGATTTTTGGGAATAAATTTTTCCACTGCTATTGAAGTAACTCATTAAATAAACCTGCCAACTGAACCGGTTCCAATATTGCGCCCCAGGATCATTGGCTGTAGTCATTATCGGTTTAAGCTTGAGGGGTTGGAGATATTCCACCA
>CAYYIR010000069.1:0-9555 GCA_964471995.1 uncultured Nitrospina sp.
GCTTCTACACCAATTTGATAGAATTGTCTCAATCTTCCGGCCTGAGGGCGTTCATAACGGAACATGGGTCCAATATAGAACATCTTCATGACAGAAGGTGGTGCATACATTTTGTGTTCTATGTAAGCGCGGACAACCGAAGCAGTTCCTTCTGGCCGAAGCGTGATAGAATCACCAGCCCTATCTTTAAAAGTGTACATTTCTTTTTCAACAATATCCGTGGTTTCTCCAATACTACGAGAAAAAAGTCTTGTATTTTCAAAAATTGGAAAGCGAATTTCATGGAACCCATATCGAGAAAATACCTTATGGGCTATGGATTCTACCAATTGCCATTTCCAAATTTCTTTAGGTAATATATCTTTTGCGCCACGAATACTTTGTATTTTCATAATATTTGATGATATTTAGAATACGCTTGGTTAGAAGAGTTTATTGGAAAATAATTTGATTAGTTTTCTCAGCCACTCAACCATTTAAACCAACCACCCTTTTTGACAGTAGAAGCTAGATGAGACTCTGCCATCTCCACATCCTTTTTGCTGCCAATAAAAAGCGGCAATCTTTCATGTATTCCTTTTGGTTTGATATCTAAAATTCGCTGATCACCAGTAGAGGCCTTTCCTCCAGCATTTTCTACAATAAAAGCAAGTGGTGCAGCTTCAAAACAAAATCTTAATTTACCTTTTGGACTATTGGTATCTTTTGGATACATGAATAAGCCCCCTTTTAATAGGGTACGATGAAAGTCCGCTACCAAAGATCCGATATAACGAAGCTTGTAAGGCCTTCCAGACTTTGGGTCGTCTTCTTTCAAATAAGAAACAAGGTTTTTTTGCGTTTCATCCCAGACACCCCAGTTCCCTTCATTCGCACTATAAATAGACCCTTGTTCGGGAATTTTAATGTCAGGATGAGATAGAAAAAACTCACCTAAAGATGGATCAAGCGTAAAGCCATGAACTCCTTGGCCAGAGGTATACACGAAGATAGTGCTGGAACCATAAACTATATATCCAGCAGCTACTTGATTTTCACCTTTTTGAAGTAAATCTTCTTTTGTTACTGTGTCGCCATCGCTTTTTTTGCGATAAATAGAAAAAATAGTTCCTATATTAACGTTTACATCAATGTTGGATGAACCATCTAGAGGATCCATCATGAAAATATATTTCCCGGGATTTTCATCACGAGGAATGATATATGGAGTTTCTTTTTCTTCTGAAGTGATGGCACAAATAGCCTTTGATTTACCCATGATTGTTGTGAAGGTAATATCTGAAAACTCGTCTAATTTTTGAACTTCTTCACCTTGGACATTTATTTTACCTGTTAGCCCCAAAATACTTTCTCCGATACCTGCACTATTTACTTCAAGGGAAATAATTTTTGAAGCCACTATTATTTCAGTCATTAAGTTAGTGAATTCCCCAGTAGCTTCTGGGGTGCTTTTTTCCTGTTTCCGAAGATGCTGAAGTAGCGTGGTACGTTCCATGAACTATATTTTCCGTTTAGAAAGATTTCATTGAATTTGTAGATTTCCAAATTCAAAAATCGTAAATATGTATCGTTTTAATAAGATTTAAAGCTATTGAATGGAAGGGGATTTTACATTATTTCTATTTTTTGAGCAACGTAAATGGCTAAGTGGTAAGACTAGTTAATATTTCTTCTTTTAAGGCATTAAACTCGGCAGGTTAACGTTTTTGCCTAAAGACGGATCACAGAAATTTGTTTATTAGCCATAATATATTTGCACAAGATAAAAGGTTATCTAACTCAGTAGCTTAATGATCGATAATTATTTTGAGACAAGTGCATCCTTTTGGCTACGAGATTTTGAATATCTTTTACGGTCGTTTTCATTGAGAATTTTCTTTCTAAGTCGAATTTTTTTTGGAGTTATCTCGGCCAATTCATCTTCATTTAAAAAACTAAGAATTTGCTCTAAACTCATTACCGTAGGTGGTGTCAGAATTATATTTACATCCGACCCAGAAGCCCTCATATTGGTCAGTTTTTTCTCTTTGCAAACATTTACAACCAGGTCATTGTCTTTATTATTTTCACCCACAATCATTCCCGTATAAACTTCTTCCCCAGGTCCCCAAAACAATGCGCCTCTTTCTTGAAGATTAAAAAGTGAGAAACCCGTAGTGCAACCATTTTCGAGAGCAATTAAAACCCCATTAATTCTTTGAGCAATTTCTCCACAATGAGGAATAAATTTGTTGAAAGAACGATTGATGACACCGGTACCCTTAGTTAACGTGAGAAGTTCAGATCGAAAACCAAACAAACCTCGTGTCGGTATTACAAACTCCAACCGAGCATTTCCCTCATTTTGAGCCATGTCCTGAAGAGTTGCTTTTCGTTTTCCCATAGCTTCCATTATGCTTCCAACATAATTTTCGTCTATATCAAGAATGACAAATTCTTCAGGTTCATGCTTTTTTCCATTGAGTATTTTTATTAATACTTCAGGTCGAGATATGCAAAACTCGTATCCTTCTCGCCGCATTGTTTCTATAAGAATAGTAAGATGAAGTTCGCCTCTGCCGGAGACTTTAAAGGTGTCCTGGGTGTCTGTTTCTTCTACTCGCAAGGAAACATTAGAGCGAATTTCTTTGAATAAACGGTCACGGAGTTGTCTGGAGGTTACAAACTCTCCATCTTTCCCCGCAAAGGGAGATGAGTTTGAAGAAAAATATATAGCAAGGGTAGGTTCATCTATTTCAATGACAGGTAATGCCTCTGGAAAATCTGGGTGAGTAAGGGTCTCGCCTATTTCTACCTCCTTCATCCCCGCTATACCAATTATGTCTCCAGTTGCAGCTAACTCTGATTCTATTTTTTTTAATCCTTCGAAAGTATATAGCTTGGACAAGGAAAAAGGTTTAGCAACTCCGTTTCTATCTATTTGAGTATAATTTTTTTTAACTTGGACCTGGCCTCGATTAACTTTTCCAACAGCGATCCTACCAACATAGTCATCGTAATCCATAGATGAGACGAGCATTTGAAACCCTGATTTCGAGTCACCATTATGGCTAGGGACTTTTTCGATTATTAAATCGAGAAGGGGTGTAATATCATTATTAGGCCCTAAAGGTGTAGACCTTGAAATACCCTGCTTGGCTGAAGTATAGATAATGGGAAAGTCTAATTGTTCATCATTTGCTCCTAGATCCACGAATAAATCGAAAATCTCATCTACAACTTTTTCGGTTCGAGATGCAGGACGGTCAATTTTATTGACGACCACTATAGGGTTTAACCCAAGCTGCAAAGATTTTTTTAACACAAACCTGGTCTGTGGCATCGGACCCTCTACCGCATCCGCGAGAAGCAAAACTCCATTAACCATTTTTAATATTCTTTCAACTTCACCTCCAAAATCAGCATGGCCTGGTGTGTCGACAATATTAATCTTATGCTTTTTATAAAAGATAGCAGCATTTTTGGAGAAAATTGTGATTCCTCGTTCTTTTTCCAGCTCATTACTGTCCATGATGCAATTTCCAGATAATTCATTGTCACGAAACATACCACTTTGTCGAAGCATACAATCCACCAAAGTAGTTTTTCCATGATCAACATGAGCAATAATACCGATATTTCTAATAGATCTTTTTTCTAACATTTTATCCTTTAAAATTATATACTTATAATAAATTAATTGATGTCAATTATTAAATTATTTAGTGCTAGTTATTTTATTTTTTTGTGGGTAAGTTTAGGTATATTTAATGACTGCGAAGCTTATGGCATATGATGAACCAATGGGGGAGAATTGCTTTTCTAGAGAAATTTTTTAACATGCGCTAAGATTACCAGATTGGTATGAAGAAACCTATATAAAAATATTTAATTGTAACTTACTGAATATTATATCATAATTTTATTATGAAATCTCTAATACATGATTTTTCCGAATATTTGCGAATTGAAAAAAGGTACTCTCCGCATACTGTGTCAGGTTATTGTCACGATTTGGGTCGTTTTTCTAATTTTGCAAGCGATCGGAAAGTTGATTCTTTAAACACCTCAGATATCCGTGAATTTTTGATTCTTTTGGGAGAACAGGGATTGTCTGGAGCTTCCATCGCCAGATGTTTGTCTTCTATTAAGTCTTTTTTTAAATACCTATGTTTGGATAAACAGTTGGACAATAATCCTGCAGAAATATTGAATACGCCAAGGAGTTATCGTAAGTTACCCAATGTTTTGTCTTCACAGGATATTGATAATTTATTAAATTGCCCCGATAAAAACTCCTTTTTAGGCCTGCGCGACAAGGCTATGCTTGAAATTCTTTATGCCACTGGGTTGCGGGTTTCGGAGTTGGTAAATCTTAAGGTTAGCGAATTGGATCTTGAAGTGGGTTGCATACGTACTATGGGTAAGGGAAGTAAAGAACGCATCGTACCAATTGGCAGCATGGCTAAAAAAGCAGTAAATAATTATTTATTAAACTCACGTACAGCTTTGCTGAAAGGCCAAAATGCTGAAGAAATATTTGTAACCAAGCGAGGTGGGTGTATGACCCGACAGGGGTTTTGGAAATTATTAAAAAGATATGCGATTCAATCAAATATCCGAGCTAGTGTGTATCCACATGTACTAAGGCATGCTTTTGCCACACATTTATTGGAAAGAGGTGCTGATCTGCGATCCGTCCAACAAATGCTCGGTCATTCTGATATTTCTACTACACAAATTTATACCCATATTTTAAGAGGAAGATTACTGGAAATCCATCAACAATTCCATCCACGTTCTTGAGGCATGAACTCGTATTATTTTCTTGACTGGTTATGTCATAAAAGCTAACATCCACTACTTAAAGTTGTTATCCTACCTTCTGATTTTGGTTTCCCAGATTTTTTAAGGGCATAAATTCAAAGGTCAAATATGATTTTTGAAATAGATGAAATCCCTGAAGGGGGATTAAGTTTTAATTTATTTGTAAAGAAAGAGCAGTTCCAAATTAATCAACCAGAGTGTTACCTGGCTGAAAATGTTAAGGTAAACGGCAACCTAAAGCGGATCGATGATGAAGTTTTTTTTACAGGTGAACTGCAGACAATACTTCAGGTTATCTGCACTAGATGTTTAAAGTCGTTTTCGTTACCGGTAAATAATAAAATACAGGCACACTTTGTTCCACAGGGGAAAGAGCCTTCACCTGGAAGTGAAGTTGAAATTAAAGAAACAGATATTGAAAAAGAAGTTTACCACGAGGATCGGATTGATTTAAGAGCCTCAGTTCGTGATCAGATTTTACTGGATTTGCCGTTTATTAGTGTTTGCCAGAAAGATTGTAAAGGAATTTGTCCCGTCTGTGGTAATGATTTCAATGCGAATCAATGCGAATGTCAAAACGAGGAAGAAGTTGATCCTCGTTTAGCGGTATTAAAAAAATTAAAAGATAAGTTGAAATAGGGAGAGAAAATGGCGGTTCCAAAGAAAAAGACATCGAAGTCCAAACAGGGAAAAAGAAGATCCCATTTGAGTCTCAGCATCCCCTCCTATATGGAGTGCCCTCAGTGTAATGAAATGACGAGGCCTCACCACATTTGCAGTCATTGTGGTTATTATAAGGGCAAGGAAATAATGGAAGTAGAAGAAGTTTAATTTTTTTTGCAATTCTGATTAATTCAAAACCCTCACTTATAGAATCTCTGTTGTCCAGTTTAAAGGAAGGAGCCTGGGATGAAAATCGTGGTTGATGCCATGGGAGGCGACCATGCCCCGGAAGCAATAGTGGAAGGTGCTGTGCTGGCAGCCCAGGAATACAATACGGAGATTATCCTCACTGGTTTATCTGACCAGATTAAAACTGAGCTTGATAAGTATGATTCTGATCGCCAACTACCAATTGATATAGTCCATGCAGACGAGGTGGTTGAAATGCATGAAAGCCCTGGAAAGGTTTTGCGCTCAAAAAGAAAATCTTCAATGAAGATTGGTTTAGATTTGGTAAAACAAAATCAGGCTGCTGCATTTGTTAGCGCCGGAAACACCGGTGCTGTTTTGGCTTATTCCACTTTAATTCTAAGACCCGCAAAAGGTGTGGACAGACCAGCCATTGCTATTCAATTGCCGACTTTAAAAGGAACATCGATACTTTTAGATGCTGGTGCTAATGTGGATTGCAAATCCAATCAGTTGTTTGAATTTGGAATTATGGGGCATGTTTTTGCGGAATACATTTTGGAAAAAGAAAAACCAAGTGTAGGGCTCTTAAGTATTGGTGAAGAGGATGGCAAGGGAAATGAAATTGTCAAAGAAACTTTTCAAATGTTAAAAAAAAGCCATATAAACTTTATCGGAAATATTGAGGGTAAAGAAGTATATAGAGGTAATGCAGATGTAATTGTCTGCGACGGTTTTATGGGAAATGTAGCTCTTAAAATTAGTGAGAGTCTTGCAGAAATGATAGGGACCAATCTTAAATTGATGTTCCAGAGTAATTGGGTTAGTAAGTTGGGTTATTTATTACTAAAACCCCAATTAGTCGATTTTAAAAAGAAAGTAGATCATTCAGAAACTGGAGGAGCACTGTTATTAGGCTTGAATGGAGTGGTAATCATTGCACATGGAAGTTCTTCTCCAAAGGCAATCAAGAATGCCATAAACCGTGCACAGGAGTTGAGTGAGAAGAAGATCATCGACCATATTAAGGAAGACATTGAGTTAAATCTTTCTGGTGTTGAAAATTCCAAGGAAACTATTTGGAAACAAATAAAAAATATAGCATTCGGTAGTGAACAGATAGATTATAAAGAAGATAGTAATCCTCAAGTTAAGAACCCAGGATCTAAAGAAACCTGAACAAAACTCCCTTGATGAAAACAATTTTTAAAGCGGTTGTGGCGGGAACCGGTTTTTATGTTCCGGAAAAAATTCTCACCAACAAGGACCTTGAACTATCTCTTGATACAACAGATGAGTGGATAACTACACGTACAGGAATTAAAGAGCGTAGGATTGCTGCAAAAGACGAATCTGCATCTACAATGGCTGTTAGGGCAGCAAAACAGGCTCTCGAATTTGCCGCTTTAAATGCAGATCAGGTAGATATGATAATAGTATGTACCTCTAGTCCGGATATTCTTTTTCCTTCTACCGCCTGTTTTATTCAAAAGGAATTGGAGGCATTTAACTCTGCTGCATACGATATTTCCGCTGTATGCTCGGGTTTTGTTTTTGGTCTGTCAATTGCTGAGCAATATATTAAAGCCGGACGTTATGAACACATTTTAGTTATTGGCAGTGAAGTGAACTCCAGGATTGTAGATTGGTCGGATAGGTCAACGTGTATTCTTTTCGGAGATGGAGCAGGTGCTGTATTACTAAAAAGAATTGAACAATCTGGATCGATTGGAATATTATCCACGCATATTTATTCAGATGGGACATTATCTGATCTGATTTCTGTTCCTGGCGGTGTTGGCAAAACGGGGATCAATAAACAGGATATAGATGATAAGAGATATTTTATAAAAATGGCTGGTAATGCGACTTTTAAAGTGGCTGTAAAAAGAATGACAAATGTCATTCTTGAGGCATTGGAATATAACAATATAAAAATTGAGGATATTAATCTATTTATTCCACATCAGGCTAACCAGAGGATTATAAATGCGGTCGCAGAAAAATTAAACTTGCCTGAGGATAAAATACATATGACTATTCAAAAATTTGGCAACACATCGGCTGCATCTATTCCTATTGGAATTGAAAATGCAAGGCTGGAGGGAAAAATAAAACCAGGAGATATTTCCGTTCTAGGTGTTGTGGGTGCAGGTTTAACCTGGGGGGCTGGAGTCATAAAATGGTGAAAATAGCATTTGTATTTCCCGGCCAGGGCTCGCAATTTGTGGGAATGGGTAAGGATTTTTATGACCATTATTCAGAGGCTAGAAACCTATTCGAAGAGGCTAACGAAATATTGCAATATGATATTTCAAGGATTTGTTTTAACGGGCCAGATGATACTCTACGCTTGACAGAAAATACCCAGCCAGCCTTGTTGATACATAGTATAATGGCCTTGAAAATATTAAGAGAAAATGGTATTAATTCCGTACTTGCAGCAGGTCATAGCCTAGGAGAATTTTCGGCATTGGTAGCTGCAGGAGCACTTAAGTTTCAAGATGCAGTTCGTTTAGTAAATTTGCGTGGGAAGTTTATGCAGGAGGCGGTTCCTGTTGGAATAGGATCTATGGCTGCAATTATTGGGCTCCCTATTGAGATAATACAGGAATTATGTGAGAGTGTTTCGAGTAATTTCAACCTTGTGCAACCTGCTAATTTAAATAGTCCGGTTCAGACTGTTATAGCGGGTCATAAGGAAGCTGTTGAAGAAGTATCTAAAGATGCTTTAACGGCTGGGGCAAAAAAAGCAGTTGTTCTTCCAGTGAGCGCCCCTTTTCATAGTGCTCTCATGAAACCAGCTGAAATTAAGCTTCAACAAGAGTTGGAAGCTACTGAGTTTTATGACCTATCCTTTCCTGTCATCAATAATATCGAAGCAAAACCCATTGTAAAAGGAAATGATGCAAGAGAATCTTTAGTTAAGCAGGTTTGTTCGCCGGTTAGATGGTGTGAGACGATGCAATATATGGTGGATCAAGAAATTGATTCGGTAATTGAGTTAGGCTCAGGCAAAGTTTTAAGTGGTTTGATGAAAAGATATAATAAAAATATCAATTGCTATCAAGTTGGCGATCGAGAGACATTATCGCACTTTCTTAATACATTAAAATAGTTTTAAGATAAAAAAATATATGAGCCTAAATGGAAAAATTGCACTAATAACTGGTGGTGCGCAGGGGATCGGTCGTTTCATTAGCAAAGAATTGGCATTGCAAGGTGCGCATGTTGTCTTGGGTGATATAAATCATGAAGGTGCAGAAAAAACAGCTGCTGAAATAAGAGGTAGTGGAGGTAAAGCCTCTGGGGTTAGAATTGATGTTTCCAGTGCCACGGAGGTGCAAGGTGTATTCGATTCAATTTTAAAAGAATATAAACCTGTCGATATTGTTGTTAACAATGCTGGCATTACTCGAGATGGTTTATTGGTACGTATGAAAGAGATAGACTGGGATATGGTTCTAAATATTAATTTGAAAGGCAGTTTTCTCTGCAGTCAGCAAGCAGCAAAACAAATGATGAAACAAAAAAGCGGTTCGATAGTTAATATTGCATCTATAGTAGGACTGATGGGAAATTTTGGTCAGTCCAACTATTCAGCCTCTAAATCAGGCTTAATTGGCTTTACCAAAACGCTAGCGAGGGAAGTTGCTCCTCGCGGTATACGTGCTAATGCAGTTGCACCTGGTTTTATAGATACAGAAATGACCCGAGTTTTGGAAGAGTCGGTACGATCAAAACTTATTGAGCAAATTCCTCTCGCTCGATTAGGACAACCTGAAGATGTTGCGCGTTGTGTTTCATTTTTAGTTTCAGAGAATGCTAGTTATATTACGGGTCAGGTAATAAATGTAAACGGTGGTATGTTGATGTAATTCCAACTAGGAGTTTGAA
>CAYYIR010000070.1:0-9539 GCA_964471995.1 uncultured Nitrospina sp.
CTTGCCGATGGGAAAATTTATGAGGGAGAACATTTTGGTGCCGAAAATGAAGTAGAAGCTGAAATAGTTTTTAACACAAGCATGTCGGGTTACCAGGAAATTATTACGGACCCATCCTATTGTGGGCAAATGGTGGTTATGACCTACCCTTTAATTGGAAACTATGGGATCAACCCAGAGGATTTTGAATCAGACCGTCCCTATTTATCAGGATTTATAATTAAAGAGTTAAGTAGGGTACAAAGTAATTGGCGGTCACGCGGAAGTTTGGAAGATTTTTTAAAAGAAAATAAAGTATTTGGTATCCAGGGTATCGATACGCGGGCATTGACCCGTCGAATTCGTGATAAAGGCGCACAACAAGCCGTTCTTTCGACAAATACGGCTGACCCGCAAAAATTAATTGAAAAGGCCCGTAATTCTCCCAGTTTAATTGGTCAGGACTTGGTTAAGCAAGTGACCTGCAAAAAAGCCTATGATTGGAATGAAAGTGAATGGGTGATTCAAAAAGGTCAAACCCAATTAGATATAACAAAAGATCGGCCCCATAAAGTATTGGTCTATGATTTTGGTGTTAAAAGAAATATTCTAAGAAAATTGACCCGGGCGGGTTGCAAAGTAAAGGTGATTCCCGCAAAAACACCGGCAGAAGAAGTCCTGGCCGAAACACCCGATGGTGTATTTCTTTCAAATGGCCCGGGTGACCCCGCTGCTGTAACTTATGCTATAGAAAATGTTAAAGCCCTAATAGGAAAGGTACCAGTATTTGGTATCTGCCTGGGCCATCAGATATTGAGCCTTGCATTGAATGCTACTACTTATAAGTTGAGGTTTGGCCATCACGGAGGAAACCAGCCTGTAATGGATTCAAATTCCGGAAAAGTTGAGATCACATCCCAAAATCATGGCTTTGCTGTTGAACAAAGTTCACTTCAAGGTAACGTAGAAATCACATCCACAAATCTGAATGATGACACCGTGGAGGGTATCCAACATAAAGATTGGCCGATATTTTCGGTCCAATACCATCCCGAAGCATCGCCTGGTCCTCATGACTCGGATTATCTGTTCGATAAATTTGCTGGTCTTATGAAAGCTGCAAATTAATGCTCCGAGATATCTTAGACGATCATTTAGAGTTCGCTGCCAAATCAATCCCCTCGGAGCAGATTTTAGAAGCAAAAAAATATTACCAGAAAGAAACTGGAGAAATTTTTGAAGATGACAAATCCTATAATGCAAGAATGGCATTATTTTTAGAATGGTATTTGTTTGACAATTACATCACCGAGAAATCAAAAACTGTCCTTGAGGTGCTTATCGATGAAAATCGTAAAACATGGCCAAACGAAAAACTAAAAGTCATCCAAAGCATCTCCAGTAGTATCCAGGGTTTATTTTTTGTTAAAACAATTAAAGATCAAGAAGTAAAAGTATTAAATCTTTTCACGGATGAAGCATATATCGTGAAAGAAAAAGAATCTCGCTTGATTTTCAGGAAAAACGATCTTTTTCAAGGCAGAATTATTTGTTTTGAAGAGCAGTTTTACTTTACAGGTAATTATTGCTTCCATCCCAAAGAAACCCATAAATATATTAAACCGCAAATAAAAGTTATAAAGAGGATTCAAAACCAGTATAGAAAAGAACTTAAAAAAAATGAGAAGTTACTTCTTAAGGAGAATAAGAAACTAGTAAAACAAGAAGCCAAAATTGAGAAGTTGAATGAAAAAATAAGTAATGCCGGCACTGAGAATACAAGGTTAAATCAAAAGTTATCAGTTTTGCATGAAATGAAGAATGAGATAAATAAACGAATAGCTGATTTGGAAAAAGATATTCATGATTTAAAGCATGAGAAAATTCGTATTGAAGGTAATCAGCAAATTAACAAACTAATAAATAAATTGGCTTATATGAATTTAAAGTGGGAACGCTCTCGGCAGATTAACGTTACTGATATTTATAACAATTAATGCCTAAACGAACTGACATCAAGAAAATTTTACTTATTGGATCTGGCCCCATCATTATTGGACAGGCCTGCGAATTTGATTATTCGGGTACTCAAGCTTGTAAATCTTTAAAGGAAGAAGGTTATGAAATAGTTCTCGTGAATAGTAATCCTGCGACAATAATGACAGATCCCGAATTTGCAGATCTGACCTATATCGAACCTGTCACACCCGAAGTCGTAGAAAAAATTATTGAACGAGATAGACCCGATGCCCTCCTCCCAACTATGGGGGGTCAAACCGCTTTAAATACAGCTCTTGCTGTTGCAGAAAAAGGTGTTCTAGATAAATACAATGTCGAATTGATTGGTGCAAAAGTTGATTCAATCAAAAAAGCCGAAGATAGAAACTTATTTAAAAAAGCCATGGTTAAAATTGGTCAAAAGGTGCCCCCTAGCGGCCATGCAGTTTCAATCGAAGAGGCCTGGAGTATTGTAGAGGAAACAGGCTTCCCTGCAATTATCCGTCCCTCATTTACCCTGGGGGGAACGGGAGGCAGTATCGCTTATTCTAAAAAAGAGTTTGTTCCCCTGGTAGAGCATGCCTTAAGTTCCAGCCCTGTAAAACAAGTTCTTATTGAAAAATCATTACTGGGTTGGAAAGAATTTGAACTCGAAGTGATGCGTGACCTCAATGACAATGTCGTCATCATTTGTTCCATTGAAAATGTTGATCCCATGGGAATCCATACTGGAGACAGCATTACAGTAGCCCCAGCCCAAACCCTTACCGATAAAGAATACCAAATCATGCGTAATGCAGCCATCGATATCATTAGAGAGATTGGAGTGGATACAGGTGGCTCGAATATTCAATTTGCTATGGATCCTGAAACCGGAGATATGATTGTAATTGAAATGAATCCCAGGGTTTCACGTAGTTCAGCTTTAGCCTCTAAGGCCACAGGTTTTCCTATAGCAAAAATTGCCGCAAAATTAGCGGTGGGTTATTCGTTGGATGAAATTAAAAATGATATTACCCAAGTGACACCGGCGTCTTTTGAACCCACATTGGATTATTGTGTTGTCAAAATCCCCAGGTTTACCTTTGAAAAGTTCCAGCAAGCAGAACCTGTTCTCACAACTCAAATGAAATCTGTTGGGGAAGTAATGTCCATAGGACGGACGTTTAAAGAAGCACTGCAGAAATCCATTCGATCAATGGAAATTGGGAGTTACGGATTCGAAGAAAATTTTAGCTTCAACCTGAACAATGCTGAGTTATCAGAAGAAATGCAAAAGGAAAAATTAATTACCACACTATCAATTCCATTCTCAGACAGGTTATGGCAAGTGGCAGCCGCATTGCGTCGCGGTATTGAAATTGAAAAACTGTATAAGTTAACAGGTATGGACCCTTGGTTCCTTGATAGTTTAAAAAGAATTATTGAATTAGAGGTGGAAATTAAAAATTTAAATTCACTTGATTCTCTCGGTCAGTCCATGCTTTATAAAGCAAAAGAATACGGATTTTCGGATATTTTTCTTGCTGGAATCTTAAATTGTACTGAAAAGGATATATACGATAGAAGGGTTGCATCAAACATGTTTCCTACCTACAAAAGAGTAGATACTTGTGGTGCAGAGTTTGAAGCCTTTACTCCTTATTTATATTCCACTTACGAAGAAGAGTGTGAAGCCAATCCAACTAAAAAGAAAAAAATAATGATTTTAGGTGGTGGACCGAACAGAATCGGCCAAGGAATCGAGTTTGATTATTGTTGTGTTCATGCCTCATTTGCCCTTAAAGAAGATGGTTTTGAAACGATCATGGTCAACTGTAACCCAGAAACCGTGAGCACAGATTATGACACATCAGATCGGTTATACTTTGAGCCCGTAACACTTGAAGATGTACTTCATATCATCCGTGTTGAGAAACCCACTGGGGTCATTGTTCAATTAGGCGGCCAAACACCTCTAAAGCTTTCCTTATCTTTACTTAATGCAGGAGCTCCAATTATTGGAACCAGCCCTGTTGATATTGATAGAGCAGAAAATAGAGAGCTCTTTAAACAAGTTTTGGAAAAACTCGGACTCAAACAAACCGCAAATGGCATTGCATTCTCATATAATGAAGCCAAAGCAATAGCAAATACTATTGGATATCCTGTCGTTGTCCGTCCTTCTTATGTTTTAGGCGGACGCGCGATGGAAATTGTATACAATCAAAGTCGCCTCGATTACTACATGCAGCATGCCGTCCAAGCCTCCCCAGAACATCCAGTACTTATCGATAAATTTTTAGAAAATGCCATAGAGTTTGATGTGGATGCTATCTCCGATGGTACTGATGTAGTTATAGGCGGGGTTATGGAGCATATAGAAGAAGCTGGTATTCATTCTGGGGACAGTGCCTGTTCCCTTCCTGCTATTTCTCTACCAGCTGAAATAATTGAAGAAATGAAAAATCAAACTCGAGCATTAGCCAAAGAGCTTAATGTCATAGGTTTGATTAATATTCAATTTGCCGTACAAAATAGTGAAATATATATTATCGAAGTAAACCCTCGGGCATCACGCACCATTCCTTTTGTTAGCAAATCTATTGGCGTGCCTCTCGCAAAAATTGCAGCACGAGTTATGGCTGGAAAAAGTCTAAAGGAAATTGGTTTTACTGAAGAAGTAAAGCCAACCCATATTTCAGTAAAAGAATCTGTATTTCCTTTTAATAAATTTTCTGACGTAGATATTTTGCTCGGCCCAGAGATGAAATCAACAGGGGAAGTCATGGGTATAGACAAAACTTTCGGCCGAGCCTTTGCGAAGTCGCAATTGGCAACAGGTGTTAAACTTTCCCTAAAAGGAACTGCCTTTATAAGTGTAAAAGATTCAGACAAAGCAAAAACAGTTACAATTGCTAAAGGACTTAAGGAGCTTGGCTATAAAATTTTAGCGACTAGCGGAACAGCAGATTATCTTAAAAAGGCTGGGGTTGAAATAGATTTAATTAACAAGGTAAAAGAAGGTTCTCCACATTGTGTTGAGATGATTGAATCTAAAAAAATAGATCTGGTTATAAATACAACTTTTGGCGAACAGGCCATCGAAGATTCTTTTTCACTACGAAGAAGTTCCTTGAACCAGAATTTACCTTACTGCACCACCATTGCGGGAGCTTTTGCTTTATTAGGGGGACTAAAGGCAATGAAAGAGGAGAGTCTCGATATTACGGCAATACAGGAATACAACATTTCATAAATTTTACAAAATTTACTCTTATATCTCATACCTTTCATCAAGCCATAAAACCTCAGTCTCTTTAATTTAATTACTCTTTTCAAAGGAACGCACAACATTCCCCGGCATAAAATCTTTTCCTATAATAGTGATAGCCCTTGAAAAACCAAGCATGCTGTCGGTAATCTGAATAACACCCATCTTGACATAAATATCTCCCAAATCATTCTCTGTTAAAGGGTCATTTAAACCCAACCCAAGAGAAAAAACACGATATTTATCACCAACCTCAACCCCATTCTGTTTACCTATATTTATTAGCACATCCTTATTTTTTACCGAAATAATATCTCCTTCAAGCGCAAAGCCCTGGAGCGTATCATTAGCATATGAAACTATATTTTTACTAAGGAGGGATAGAGCTAAACCCATTGAACTAGGCTCTTCTTTACTCCACTTATCATGATAACCGTCTATATCCTCAGAGAAAGGGCGTAGGCCTGAGTTGGATGTAGATTTAAAATATTTCTCTTCGATTACCCTACCCGTCTTATTTTGAATAAGCTGTATCTTGACCTCTATTTCGGCGCTCTCACTATTTTGTTTTTTCAAAAATGCACTATCAGATTTTGAGGAAACATTTGTACCAGGATCAAATTTTAGGACCTCCCCTTTTATTTTATAAAAACTTGCTTCCTGGGGTACTCTTCCTAGTCGAACCGGCCAAGGCACTGGGTCTGTTTTCTTGGGCGGCATTGGGTTTGGAATTTTATCGATTTTATTGTCCATAGAGTCTTGAACAGGAAGTACCCCCATATTATTTTCACCGCTTATGTAGTTTATTCTTGGCAGGTGGTCATTTATTATAGGCATCCCATCATAAAATCGACCATCTTTAGAAAAATTAAATTTGGTTGGACTAGAATGATTTAAAGAAGAACTACTCGCAGTGGAATCCTTCTTCTTTAGTTCATTTTTCAATAAGGAACCTGACATATTAGTAGGATTCATACTTTTATCAGGCAATAAATAAATTTTTTTTTCGTGGGCGAATTGATTTTTTAAATAGCTTGTTAAAATCTTTCCTGGACTAAATTTTTTATTCCATTTTGGAGGATTTGTAAGCTCCGTTATTAAGATTTTATGCTTTTCATCAGCAAAAGCTTTGCCAATAAAAACACAGGAAAAAAAGATAATTAGAAGGAATCTCAAATGTAATATTTTAATCATGCTGGAAGAAAAGCTCTCTAAAATTATGTCTATTTATTTATTAATATATCGTCATTAATTCTCAAATCTTCAGGTTTATTGCCTATTTTTCATAAATTCTGCCTATTTTTATTTGTCTTGTTCCCTTGACCGATTCCAGTTCAAACAGTACAATTCACCGCATGAAAAAAGCAGCCCTATTAATTTTATTATTCTCCTGGTGCTTTCCCAATGTTGTATTTGCCAAAGAAGATGCAATGGTCTTGATTAAATCGGGTTGCTTCATAATGGGTACAAATCAAAATGCGATTTATGAAGACGATGATGATAACTCTCGTGAAAAACCAGCTCATAAAGTTTGCCTGGATAGTTTTTATCTTGATATCTATGAATTAACTCAAAAGAAGTGGGATGATGTGATGAGTTTTAATCGATCCGTTTTTCATCATCCCGACCAACCGATTACCCATATCCATTGGAATGAAGCTAGAAAATATTGCAAAAAGGTTGGTAAAAGACTACCCACTGAAGCAGAATGGGAATATGCAGCCCGAGCAGGTAGCCAAACGAAATTTCCCTGGGGTGATGAAATTGATGATGATCGAATGTGGTATTCTGGCAATTCTCCAAGACAGATTCCTCATGTAGGTAAAAAACCTCCAAATGCTTGGGGGTTACACGATATGATGGGTAATGTTTGGGAATGGGTCGAAGACTGGTTCTCTCTTGATTATTATGTTAACAGCCCACTTAAAAACCCTAAAGGACCCCCGAGGCAAAGTTTTCGTGTTATTCGAGGAGGCTCCTGGATGATTGATGAAGAATATTTACGTGTTACTACTAGACACAGAGGAATGTCAGACCCTACCGAATCGTATTGGGTCGGTGTCCGCTGTGCTAAATCTCCATAGCGTTTAATACTCCAAGGACCTTGGATAGTAAAACCGTAAACAAATTATTTAAAAAGCTTTCCCTGGCTTTGGGAAATGCTAAATCGGAACTGGATTATAAAAACCATTTCGAACTGCTCATAGCAGTTATTTTAAGCGCTCAATCTACAGATAAAACAGTAAACGTTGTTACAAAGAAACTCTTTTTAAATGCGCCTACTCCCGAAGATGTTCTATTACTAGGTCAAAAAAAGCTTCAATCAATTATCAAACCCGTTGGTCTTTCCCCCACTAAATCCAAAAATATAATCTCCACCTGTAAAATTTTAATAAAGAAATACCAAGGAAACATTCCTAATAAGAGAGAAGAGTTAGAATATCTGCCAGGTGTGGGTCGCAAAACAGCCAATGTAATATTAAATGAGGGTTTTGGCTATCCCACCATAGCGGTAGACACTCATGTATTCCGCGTTTCAAATCGAACAGGCTTAGCTCTTGGGAAAAATGTTCTAGATACAGAAAAAGAATTACTTCGAGTGACCCCTGAGAAATGGGCTAAAAATGCCCACCATTATTTAATTCTTCACGGACGTTATGTGTGTAAAGCAAGAAAGTTTGATTGCAAGCAATGTGTAATCAATAAAGAATGTGAATATCCCGAGAAAAATTAACAATAAATGTCCTCACCTAAAAGATTGAATAATTTTGATTCAATACTGTATCGACTCAAAAAGACTTTTCCAAAAATAAATTGTATTGAAACTGTCCACACACTACACACACCTAATAAAATTTACCCTCTTATAAAAATTGTTACTGGTAAAGGAAATTTACGCCGCGCTTTGATTTCAGCTGGAATTCATGGGGATGAACCAGGAGGTATAGAAGCTATCTTGAAATTTTTAGAAAATAAACTCTATGACCCGTATATAAACACATGGGAGATTACTTTTCTTCCTTGTATTAATCCTTATGGGTACGAATTTGGAACCCGTGAAAATCATCAGCGGAAGGATCTAAATAGACTCTTTAAAATTGAAAAACCACCTTTGGAAGTAATTTTTGCCCAATCCATATTAGACTCTAAGTTTGATTTAACATTGGAATTGCACGAGGACGATGAGAGCAATGGGTATTACCTTTATCAAAAAGAAACAAATTCTAAATATAAACAATTGGGTAGGGAAATCCTAAACTCTATCCAAGAAATAATGCCAATAAATACCGATAGTGAAATCGATGGTTCAACTGCTCATCAAGGCATCATTAATAATGTTTTGGATCTCTCTAATATGGATTGGTGGCCAATGGCTTTATATGGAATTTCAAGAGGAGCACAAATTAGTCTAACCCTTGAAGCTGCTACCCAATATAAACTATCATCAAGGGTAGAAGCTCATTTGGTAGGCATAACAACCGCATTGGAAAAATTCGATTAGGAGCAATGGATTACGTTATCTTTAACCCGTTTTGGGGTAAATTACTGGAACAACGATGGGCTCACCCACAGCTAAAGAATGGATATCCTTATCAGAATTGTAGCTACTCAGTAGCCAAAGAGGTATGGTATAGATCTCATTACATATTTCCCACAAGGTTTCACCTTTTTCAACGCTACGAATTGTTAATTTCCTAATATCATAATTGTTAAAAAAGTCTTCCTGAATGCCCTTATGGTATTCCTGTCTTCTTTCTTCAAATTTATCTGGGTCAACTTTTTTAAAACTTACCAGGAGTTTGTCATGAACTGCTATTTTTCCTTTACCTTTAATTCTGTTAATTTTTTTTAACTCCCTAATGGATAGCAAAGCCCAATCAGCGTAATGACTCAAGGTTTCATCGAAATCAACGGTTATGGTCCCTACACCACCTTGTTTCTCTGACGAAAACGATACTGGCATAAATGCTGGTCTATTTTTATTTAACCTTCCTGAATTTTTTGAATTTTCAGCAATCCTTAAGGGTTCTCCAGAAAGTGAACCCTGAGATTTAATTTCACTTTTATCCACTATTAGAGATTTTTTAGTCTGGACACTATCAACTTTTACTTTTGAGTTTTTTATTAATTTCTTATGATCGTTTTTTAGGGTAGAAGTGGTATTTTCTGCTATCAAGAGTTTTTGACCAGGGTAAAGCGCATTTGGGTCCTTCATGCGATTTAAGCTTGTCAAATGAATCACATCTGTATCAAAACGCTTTGCAATTTTAGACAAATTATCATTTTTTCTAACCCGATAATAATCTCC
>CAYYIR010000071.1:0-9239 GCA_964471995.1 uncultured Nitrospina sp.
GGGTTTGCTCAGTCCTTAAATTAAACCAGTTTCCAATACTAAAAGAAAATAGTTTACTCGCAACCGTAAATAATAGAATGGAAGGCACCAGGGCCAGAATTAAAAATGCAATTATAAGTTTTGTTTGAAATTTTGAACCAATAATTTTACTTTTGCGTTCGTTATATACCTTTACAAGATTCCGAATAATCAAAACAATTAGGACAAAAAGCAAAATAATGATTATATTGAATACTGCTAAAATGAGGATGTTGTTTGCAATAGATGTATTTGCTTCAGCTTGAAGGAAGTAGCTTTCTACAAGAGTTGATGCGATTAGCGCAATTATCACACCAAAAATAGTATATGTTGTGCGCTTGCGTTTTTGTTTTAGTTGATCTTCGTTTTGAGGTGTGTGAAGAGAGGAGTTACTTGTTGAACGATCGGATGACATCTCTCGATACCTTTCCTTTTCTCGTTCTTGAATTGTTATCAGAAGCTTGTTTGGAAAGTTCTATGTCGGGATCAATGGATAAGGGCGATGTTTGCGCCCAGGATGTTTGAAAGTCATTAAAGGGAACAAAAAAGAAAATATAGTTAAAAGGAAACCAGAATCTATCTGTTTCCAAGTCCGCCTTTACTCGTATGTAGTAATTTTCTTTTGGATCCAAACGATAAAGAGGAGCAATGGGAATATTGTTCAAGGTGAGCATAAGTTTTTGGTATCTTGCTGTTTTTCGGGTTATTACTTTTCTACGAACATTCTTCCCCACCTCTGAAAAACGATATGCTTTTTTAAGCGGTTCATATTGAACTTTATGCCTTACCGTATTTGAACTAATCAGGCTGTCGGCCCAGACTGTGTTTTCTTTTCTTAGTTCTATTTCATAGGTAAAACCCATTGGCACACCATTTTCAATGGCCTCCAAAATATTCTCAGTAAACCCATCAATAAGACGAGCGTTCATCACTAGAAATTTGCCTTTGGTGGCGACACCTATGTTTACGATGTTTGGTGAGTCAGCAAATGAGGGGAGGGTGGGAGACGTAATTAAAATAAAGAGACCCCAACTTAAAATGGAGTTAATCAGTTTTATTTTTGAAATAATTAAATGTTTCAACAAGTCCTTCCTCCAAGGAAACACGCGGTTTCCAGCCAAAGCTTTTTAGAAAATTTTTGCTATCAATTGCGCTTCTTCTTTGTTCCCCTTTTCTGGCGGGGCCGTGTTCAGCAGAAATATCTAATTTGCTAATTTTTAAAAGACTTTGTGTTAAAAAATTAACACTGATCTCATTTCCAGTTCCTACATTAAACATTCCAGCGCATTGTGGGTTTAATGCAATAATATTAGCCTCAGTTATATCCCTAACAGATATGAAGTCTCTTGTTTGTTCTCCGTCACCACAAATGATTGGTGGCAAGCCTTCTATTAATCTTTGGCAGAAAATTGCAACCACACCTGCTTCACCATGTGGGTTCTGGTAAGGACCATAAACATTGCTATAACGCAGAATGGAGGTATTCAAGCCATACTGCATACAAAAATAGTTGATGTAATTTTCAGCGCTTAACTTTGATATTCCATAAGGACTCAGAGGTTGACACGGATGTTCTTCGCCAGCCGGAAATATCTTTTGCTTTCCATACATCGCTCCTCCGGTTGAAGCGAATATGAATTTTTCAATATTAAAAGATACAGCATTTTGTAGAAGTTGTAAAGTACCAATAATATTAGAGTTAGCGTCAAATGATGGATCTGAGACCGATTCGGAAACTGATATTTGGGCTGCATGGTGATTAATCACATTTATTTTTTCTTTTTCAAGTATGGTCTTTACTTCCGGAGAATGAATATTTAACTGATAAAAATTAGCTTTAGGGTTTATAAACTCCTTTTTCCCAGAGGATAAATCATCGATAACAAATACATCATGTCCTAAATTAATATACGCATTCACAATATGTGAACCTATAAACCCAGCACCCCCTGTCACCAAAATCTTCATTTATAGTTTTCCTTTAATATTTTTGATAATTCGAAGAGTGTGTCTAGCGCTTGTTTGGGTGACATATTATTAGGATCTATTTGGCTTATCTTCTGAATCAATGGATTTTTGGTTTCCAAAAATAAACCCAACTGACCTGGGGGAAGTGAGTCGGGTTTATTTTTTTCTGATCTAGAAATTTTTGGAACACCTAACTCATCAAACTCACTCTGCTCAAGATTAAAAAGAACTTCATTTGCTCGATCCAGAACCTTTTTAGGTAAGCCGGCAAGCCTGGCTACGTGGATTCCGTAGCTCTTATCGGCACCACCAGGAACAATCTTTCTTAAAAAAATTATTTCATCGTTCCATTCTTTTACCTGAATATTAAAGTTCATGACACCCGATAAAACTCGTGATAAATCTGTCAATTCATGGTAATGGGTTGCAAATAAAGTTTTTGGTCCTCCTTCAGGTCCTTTCCCATTTAAAAACTCTACAATAGACCACGCAATACTTATTCCATCAAAAGTACTGGTGCCTCTTCCAATTTCATCGAGAATTATCAAGCTTTGTGGGGTGGCATTGTTAAGAATGTTTGCCGTTTCATTCATTTCAACCATGAAGGTTGATTGGCCTTTTAATAAGTGGTCCTGCGCGCCCACGCGAGAGAAAATACGATCCGTGATTCCCATTCTGGCTTTTTCAGCAGGGACAAAACTACCAATTTGTGCCATCAAGCAAATTAAGGCAACCTGTCTGAGATAAGTAGATTTGCCTGCCATATTTGGTCCTGTAATAATCATAATTTGTTTGTCGTGGGAATCAAGAAATGTATCATTAGGGATGAATCTGTGGCCCGGATCGATTCGTTCGATTAGTGGATGCCTACCGTTTGTAATATCCAGACAGGAGTCTTCAAGTATTTTTGGTTGGCAATAGTTGTTCCTATGTGCGACTTCTGCGAAGGAAACCAAAGCATCAACTTCACTTATTATCTTCGCCATTTTTTGGATTTGCGGCCCTTCAGCGGAGATTTTGCTTCGAATTTCATCAAATAGTTTTTGTTCTAGTTCAATAATCTTCTCCTCTGCTTGGGTTACTTCCTCTTCGTATTTTTTTAATTTAGGCGATATATATCTTTCTGTATTTACGAGGGATTGTTTTCTTATGTATTCTTTGGGTACGCGATCCAAATGTTTTTTAGTGACTTCAATATAGTATCCGTAGATTTTATTAAAGCCAATTTTCAATACAGGAATACCAGTCTTCTCTTTTTCTTCAGATTCCATCGAAGCAATCCAGCTTTTACCTGTTCTATATATGTCCTTGAGTCGGTCCAGTTCAGTATCGCAACCTGGTTTAAATAAATTGCCTTCTTTTAGACTTAAGGGAGGATCATCTACAATATTTTTTTCAATTAAATTGAATAAACTTTCAAGATTGTCCCAGTTTTTAAGATAGCTGGAAAGCTCTGCCGTTTCGCATTTCGTTAAGGTTTTAATCAGAGCCGGAAAAGTCCCTATAGAATTTTTAATAGAAACCATATCTCTTGCGTTACATAACGATAAGGTAATTTTTCCCAATAACCTTTCTAGGTCAAATATCTCATCTAAGTGGCTTCGGACTTCCTGCCTGTTTTTAGGAAGGGACTTAAACGTAGATACAATTTTAAGCCGGGTTTTTATTTTTCCAGAATCGATAAGAGGTTTAACAATCCATTCTCGAACTCGTCTGGAACCCATAGGAGTACAACATTCATCTAGAAAGCTAAAAAGAGAATTTTTTCGGGTTCCTTCGCTCGATTGGATCAATTCAAGGCTTTTAATAGTGGTATGATCTAGCGCCATATAATCGTGAATGTAATAAGGACTGATGGAGTTTATATGTTCCAGTGCTGATTTTTGTGTTTCATGAAGATAGTGAATCAATGCTCCCGCTGAAGAAATGGCTTGATCCATACCCTCACATCCGAAACCCTCGAGAGATTGTGTTTTAAAATGGTTTAGAAGATTTCGAATAGCTTCACCCTGCGTATAGGTCCAGTCTTCCCAACCATGAATAAAAACTTTTTTCTCAGGTAACCATGGTTTAGGGTTTTCCATCAAACTTTCAGGAACAAGAATTTCTTTTGGTTCCATTTTTTGCAATTCGTCTGCCAGAGATGATTTCCTGTCATTATCCTTAAATTGCGTTATTTTAAAAGTACCAGTGGACACGTCCAGAGCAGCTAGCCCAATATTGTTTTTAGATATAAAAATAGAAATAATAAACTGCTCTAATTTAGGATCCAGCATATTATCATCCAAAACGGTCCCGGGAGTTATAATGCGTACTACTTCTCTTTTAACCAGACCTTTGGCAAACCTTGGGTTTTCCGTTTGTTCGCAAATTGCTACTTTTTTTCCAGCTTTTAAAAGTTTTGTAATATACAAATTTGATGAATGATGAGGAATGCCGCACATAAGCACCGGATTGGATTGATTTTTGTTTCTTGAAGTGAGAGTAATTTGCAGGACCTTAGAGGCTATTTTTGCATCTTCATTAAACATTTCATAAAAGTCTCCCATACGGAAAAATAAAATGGAATCTGCATGATTCTTTTTAATGCCATAATATTGCTGCATCATGGGAGTTTCCTCCTCTTTGACACGCAGACTTTTAGCGGAAACAATCATTTAAGTGAATATATTAAAGGTTTTTAAAATGAGGATGTAGTTTTTCGTAGGTCGATCGTATATGTTCAGGGTGAACTTTCACGTCCCCAAGTACAGGCATAAAATTTGTATCGCCTGCCCACCGAGGAACGATATGGCAATGGATATGCTCATCATATCCGGCTCCCGCTACCTTTCCTATATTATATCCTGTGTTAAAACCATCAGGCTCGATGACAGTTCTCAAAATTTTAATACATTCATGAGTCAATTCCATATTTTCTTTTCGTTCATTCTCATTTTGCTTGGTAATGCAGTTTATATGTCGATATGGTGAAACCATAAGATGAGCACAGTTGTAAGGAAAAGTATTCATTATTACAAATGAATGAGATCCTTTAAAAAGGATATAGTTTTTTTCGTCATTGTTAGAAGCGGGGAGAGTACAAAAAATACATTCGTTGCTTTTGTCGCTTTTAATATATTCCATTCTCCAGGGGGCCCATAGTTGTTTCATTATTTTACAACGACTAGAAGTTGACGGAATCGATTAATATTGTTTCAGGGAAAATTTTATTGAACAGTTCCCGAGTTTTATTGCGCATTTTTATTTCTTCCTGGTCCGATATTTCGTGGTCATATCCTAATAAGTGTAAAATGCCATGAATCAGTAATAAAATTATTTCTTCATTAAATACCAAGCCGTGTTCTTTTGCTTGTGTTTTTGCTTTATCTAAAGAAATCGCAATGTCTCCTAAAACTATTTTTTCAGGAATAGAAGGGTCTTCCTCTGAATTTTGCGGGAATGATAAGACATCGGTTGGCTTGTCAACGTTTCTGAATTCCTTATTAAGTTTGCGAATATCGTCATCTTCCATAAATAAAATACTAATTTCTTGATCTAGGCAATCTAGGCAGTTCATTACAATTTGAACCTTTTTATCAATATCAAGGGTATCAATTATTATGTCAGGATGTTCGTTTCGTAGATATACCGTCATTAAGATTTAAACCATAGAAATAACTGAGAACCTGAGTTATGTAGAAGTTTCTTTTTCTGAGTCAGATTCATCGTAGGCTTTAATAATTTTTTTTACTAGTTCATGGCGAACAACATCTTTTTCCGAAAAATAAATAAATTTAATTCCTTCAACTTGTTTTAATAACGTTTTTACTTGAACTAAACCCGAATCTCTTTTATGAAAAAGATCAATTTGCGTTATATCACCGGTAACAACCATCTTTGATCGAAAACCTAGCCGAGTTAAAAACATTTTCATTTGCTCTTTTGTTGCGTTCTGTGCTTCATCGAGAATGATGAAGGCATCGCTTAAGGTTCTTCCCCGCATATACGCAAGAGGAGCAATTTCAATAGCACCATCATCGATAAGTTGGCGAACCTGGTTTTCCTCCATCATATGATTTAAGGCATCATAAAGAGGCATCAAGTATGGATGGATTTTTTCTGCGATATCTCCAGGTAAAAATCCCAACTTTTCGCCAGCCTCAACGGCAGGACGAACGAGTACAATTTTTTTAAAACGACGTTTTAATAATCCTTCTACAGCCATTGCAACGGCAAGGAATGTTTTTCCGGTTCCTGCAGGCCCAATAGAAAGAACAATATCTGATGCCTTAATAGATTGAATGAATTTATACTGGGAAGGGCCTTTGGGAGTTATAAAGCCTTTTTTCGGTGAAACAGAAATGCGCTCTGAAAAAATAGTTGTTAAATCAGCTTGAGGATTTTCTGCCATCAAACGAATAGCAAATTTTATATCACCATTTTCTACGGAGTGATCCGATCCATGTAATTTTTCAAGCTGGTGGAAAAGGTTTTCCACGGAATTGAGAGATTCGGGTTCGCCTTTTATACTTATCTGGTTTTCACGAGTTGTTATGCGGACGTTAAATTTTTTTTCAATGAGTTTGAGGTTAAGATCCTGACTTCCAAAGATTTCAGGAATGACTTGATTGTTTTCTAAAATTATTTTTTTTGTGGAGGGGCTCAAATATAACTCATTGAAATAGGATTTGATTATATCACTTTCTTGTGCCCTGTGGAGGTATGAGGCTTAGAAACTCCCCACGGGTTCTGGCATCTTCTTTAAAAGAGCCTAGCATTGAACTGGTGGTTGTGTAAGAGTTTTGTTTAGAGACTCCACGCATACACATGCATAAGTGCAGGGCCTCTACCACAACACCCACTCCATTTGGTTTAAGTATTTCTTGCAGATTGTTTGCGATTTGATTTGTCAATCGTTCTTGTACTTGTAGTCTTCTACTAAATACGTCAACGATTCTGGGAATTTTACTAAGTCCGATAATTTTTCCCTTAGGTAAATAAGCAACATGGCATTTCCCAACAAACGGTAGCATATGATGTTCGCACATACTGAAAAGGTCAATATCTTTTACGATCACCATTTCATCATAGTCTTCATGAAACAATGCACCATTTACCAATTCCTCGATATTAACTTGATATCCACTGGTTAAGAACTTAAGGGATTTTTCTACTCTTTCTGGGGTCCTTTGTAATCCTTCTCGGGAAGGGTCCTCTCCAATTTCCTGTAATAAGTTTTTAATGAGGTCTTTCAATTGAGGCTCCATGATATACAACAAAGTTACGCTCGGATTCGAAAAGCTTTACCTCGTGTAACTTTCCGCTTTCAATTTTTGATTTAAGAATATTCCAGATATGTATGGCAATATTTTCTGCGGTAGGAATGACCCCTTTTAAAAAATCAACATCTACGTTTAGGTTTTTATGGTCCACCTTATTAATTATTTCCTCATTGATCAGCTTTTTTAGAGCTTTTAAATCCAGTACCATACCCGTTTCAGGATCCACTTCTCCCTTCACCGTTACCTCTAGGACATAATTATGACCGTGACCGTTAGGGTTATTGCAAAGACCAAAAGTTGATTCGTTTTTTTCATCAGAAAAATCAGGATTAAAAAGACGGTGGCTAGCACAGAATTCAAGACGGCGGGTAATATAAATCATTTGGCTGGTATTTTTTTATTTAAGATATTTTCGTTTGTTGTCAGTAGAGTGAAATCCAGGGCCATATAAATGAAAATTCATTTGATTAAAAAGCTTTTCTATCTTGCCGCCGCATTTTTCGCATTTCGTCAGCGGGTCATCACTGATTTTTTGTAAAACTTCCACGACTTCCTTACATTTTTCACACTGATATTCATATACAGGCATGGTATTGCCTCCCAGCAAAAAGTAATTCGGAAAGGTTTATTTTATACCTAACATTATATTATATTTTGGTTTTGAAGAAAAATTCAGATTTGTCAGAGTTTTTCCATCTTCAAACTTCGTTTGGCGCTGTCGATTATTACTTCCTCTGAAAACATTTAGTGTTTTAGGGATATTTTTCTTGATCGTGTCCATTTGGAAGATAGTGGATGGCAACGTGAGTCCCCATTCCGGGTCATAAACGCCGACTAGCATGTTTTTTTCGCTGATGACCTGAATGACAATAAACTTTTCAATGGAATGTTTTTTTTGGACATCCAAAGGCATCATATAGGTGGTATTTTCATTTTTAGATCCATACCTCATTACTGCCTTGCCTGAACTTATTGTTTCAAAGGATAGGGAAGTGAAATATTTATCTAGATCTTTGAAAATGCGGCTTTTAGGGAACACTACGATGCCATAATTTTCATAGTTCTTGTAAAGCTGATAATTATAATCCGAATTTGCCAGAACAGGATTGATAACTCCAATTAAAATAAAAATTAAGATTGTAAATGCAGATTTCATAGTAATGAGGTAAAAGACAAACTTTTAAAAACGACTTTAGAAAAATTAAGTTTAAGAAAGAATTTCAGTTTCGCTGAAAAAATAAGATGTTTCAAATACCGCATTTTCCGCTGAGTCAGATCCGTGGGTTGAGTTTTTTTCAATATTTAAGGCAAAGTCTTTACGAATGGTGCCGGCACCTGCCTCTTCAGGGTTGGTTGCCCCCATTAAATCCCGCCATGCTGAAATGGCACCCTCTTTTTCCAATACTAGAAGGACAACGGGACCCGAACACATGAATTCAGTCAAGCTTGCAAAAAACGGTCGTTCCTTATGGACATAATAAAAGCCTTCAGCTTGCGCTTTTGAAAGTTGGATTTTTTTCATTGCGGCTATTTTGAAACCATTAGACTCTATACGTTCTAATATTTTTCCAATCAAATTTCTTTCGACCGCATCTGGTTTGATAATTGCAAAAGTTCTTTCCATTTTAATACTTTCTTTTTAGATTGAACAAAAAAAGGTATTTGAGCTGTTAGGCTCAAATACCTTTTTTGGTAATAAGAAAAATTATCGTAAAACTACTCCGGACTTTTTAATGACGAAGCCTTCATTCAGGTCATCGATCCATTTCATTTTAATTGCATCGTTTTTAGCAATATCTGTGCAAATATACACACAGATCTCACAAGCCTTGCATCTGTCAACCGACACATAGGCAGACTTGTCTTCTTCACTATAATTTATACAGTTTGATTCAGGACAATACTGCGTACATAGATGGCAGTTTTTTGCAGAGCAAATGTCCTTATCAACTTCAGCAATGTAGTACATGTTTTCTCCAGTTTAACGTT
>CAYYIR010000072.1:0-9178 GCA_964471995.1 uncultured Nitrospina sp.
GAAGGATGGTAACAATATTTATTAAATGAGTTTCTGCAGTCTCATGAAGGCGAGCAGTTACTCCCGATTCACGAAACATATTGCCTAGCATTAGCATCCCAAGCAATGGAGTTACCCCTGGTAACATAAGACAACAGACAATCGTTACAGCTACCGGGAAAACAATTTTCACTGTTTGTGAAATTGGTTTTAATTGTTCCATCTTGATTTTCCGCTCTTGTTCAGTGGTAAAAAACTTCATGATTGGCGGTTGAATCAAGGGAACCAGCGACATATATGAATAAGCTGCCACAGCTATAGGAGCCAATAAGTGGGGTGCGAGTTTACTGGCTAAAAAAATCGACGTGGGTCCATCGGCACCACCTATGATTCCGATAGCACTTGCTTCCTGCATATTAAACCCAAGAAACACAGCCCCAATCAATGTTGTGTATACTCCCACTTGAGCCGCGGCTCCAAGAAGAAAGGTGCTCGGGTTAGCTAATAAAGGACCAAAATCAGTCAACGCGCCCACTCCCATAAATATAAGGGGAGGTAAAACTTCATGTTTTATACCTTGGTAGAAAAAGTTTAATAGGCCACCGGTATCTGTGCTTGCCATCATGCTCATTGGGATGTTTGCGAGAAGGCAACCGAAACCCATGGGAAGTAGCAAAAGAGGTTCAAACTTTTTCCATATGGCGAGGTAAATTAGGACACAAGCAACGCCTAACATTATGACATCGCCACTCTCCAGACTGGAGAAGGCAGTCGAATTAGCTATTTTTGATGCGGATGAACTAAAACTAAATTCCATTAGCCGATGGTTACCAATTGATCGCCAGTTTGAACATTATCGCCTTCTTTAACAAGAATCGATTGAATGGTTCCAGATTGATGGGCTTGAACCTCACTTTCCATTTTCATTGATTCCATTACTAAAACGGTATCGCCTTCGTTGACAGCATCGCCGACATTACATTTTAAGGAAAAAATGGATCCCGGTAAGGGTGCTGTAAGTGGAGATCCGCCTCCACTGGCAGCATTAGAAGGGGTAGAGGGTGCTGATGTCGCAGTCGGTGCTGCGGCAACTGGTGCAGGAGTCATTGTCCCTGATGCTCCCATGGCTACCTCTACCGTGAAATCTTTTCCATTTACCCGCACTTGGTAAATCGAGGACCCACTTTGTACAGCCGCAGGCACCTGTTCAGCGGGTTTATTGCCAGGTGTTGGTTTTGCCGTTGCTGCTTTTTTCGGTAAAGGTTTTCCTCGTGACTCAAAAAACTTTAACGCAACTTTCTCAAACAGGGCATAGGTCAATCGATCTTCTTCGCTAGTATATTTGTCTCCCAGTTCTTTGCATACGCCGTCCCATTCCGGCTCCAGCAGATCAGCAGGCCGACAGTCGGTAATTTTTTTGTCACCTGCAACCTTTTTTAGTAGTTCCTCGTCAATAGCCGCAGGTAACTTACCGTAATTACCCATTACGCATTGCCGTGTTTCTTTGGTTATAATTTTATAGCGCTCACCAGTTAAGACATTCAAGGTTGCTTGTGAACCAACAATCTGACTTGTTGGGGTGACCAAGGGCGGGTAACCCATATCTTTTCTAACTCGAGGAACTTCTTCCAAAACCTCTCCGAGTTTTTCAATAGCATTTTGTTCTTTTAACTGGCTTTCCATATTTGAAATCATGCCGCCCGGAATTTGTGATTTAAGGATGTTTACATCCACCCCTTTAAAATCACTTTCAAATTCGGAATAATTTTTCTTAACCTCTTTAAAATAGTCATTGATTTCTTCAAGTAGATTTAAATCCAGTCCAGTGTCTCTAGGTGTTCCTTTTAATGCCGCTACAATACATTCAGTCGCGTAGTGAGAAGTTCCCATAGATAAGGTGGAAATGGCCGTGTCGATCATGTCGACCCCTGCCTCGATGGCACATTGCATATTCATTCCGACAAGGCCCGTTGTTGCATGCGTGTGTAAATGAATGGGAATTTTGACATTTTTTTTCAATTCTGTGATGAGGTTTTTTGTTACGTCTGGTGTCAAAAGGCCTGCCATATCTTTTATACAAAGGATGTCTGAACCCAAATTTTCAAGGTCCTTACCCATTTTCACATACAGCTCTAGGTTGTGGACTGGGCTCACGGTATAGCTAATACAACCTTCAACAGTTTCCCCACATTTTTGAACGGTTTTTATCGCCGTTTCTATATTGCGGAAATCATTAAGGGCATCGAAGATTCTAAAAATATTTATTCCAACTTCCACCGATTGTTTTACAAACCTCTCCACTATATCGTCTGCATAATGTCGGTAACCCACAGCATTCTGACCCCGCAACAACATTTGAAAAGGGGTGTTAGGCATTTTTTTCTTCAGTGCGCGTGCTCTTTCCCAAGGGTCTTCATTTAAGAAACGAATACATGTGTCGAAGGTGGCACCACCCCACATTTCTAAAGAGAAAAATCCCACCTTATCGAGCTTTTCCGCAATGGGTAGCATATCTTCTGTTTTCATTCTAGTTGCAAGAAGCGATTGGTGGGCGTCTCTAAGAACCAACTCGGTAATTTTTAGAGGTTTGTTTTCCATATCCTTATAATTCCTTGAAAAATCAGTGTTGAATTACAATGCTTTTTATGTTTATAAGCATTCTGATGTGATATTTTTATTTGGTAAGTGGGCGAAATTTTAATTTATTGCTTTTGCAAAATCAAATCTTATTTTCGCCAGGCTATGGGTAAGATTAGGAGCAAAATACCATAAATTTCAAGCCTTCCCAATAGCATGCAGGAGATTAGAATCCCCTTTCCCATGGCGGGAATGGTAGCGTAATTTCCCATGGCCCCAACTGCCCCCAGGCCAGGGCCGATATTAAAAAGAGAAGCAATGGACGCAGAGATTGCAGTTGTCAAATCAACCCCCATGAATGACAACATCATTGCACTAAGGGCAGAAATTCCTATGAACAAAAATGTCAAGGCAGCTACATTGGAAAGGTCGTCAGGACTAATAGTCTTTTCACCTACTTTCACATGAAAAATGGCCCGAGGATGGACCAATTTTGTGAGCTCCCTTAAAATTATTTTAATAAGGATTATGAATCGAATTATTTTGAATGACCCACTGGTAGAACCTGAGCAACCTCCAACCATCATAATGCCCAGAATCAAAAGTTTTAAATATTCCGGCCATAAATTAAAATCATCGGTAACAAAGCCAGTGGTAGTTTGTATGGATACTACCGTAAATGCGGCATTTCTGAATGCTTCACCCGCATGCCCGTCGGGAGATACTCTAGTGAGCCCCCAAGTTACAAGCAGAATCCCAATGATCAAAATAGAGCAATAGCTGCGAAATTCTGGATTCTTTAAGGCTCCTGCGAAGTTCCCTCGCACAATTTGAGAATGCAGGGCAAAGTTGATCCCTCCAAAAAACATAAATAAAATAATAATTGCTTCAATATAGATATTATTAAATGCACCCACACTGCTATTATGTGGGGAAAATCCGCCCGTGGCGACGGTAGAAAACGTATGGCAAACGGCATCAAACAGGTCTAATCCGGCAAAAAGCAATGCAATAATTTCAATGATTGTTAAAGCGAGATAAGTCTTCCAAAGAATTTTTGCAGTTTCAGCTAGCCGCGGTTGCATTTGCTCCACGGTGGAGCCACCAGGGATTTCTGCTTTGAATAAATGAAAACTACCGATTCCTAACATCGGAAAAATTGCCAGAGAAAGCAATATGATCCCCATCCCACCGACCCATTGCATTAAATTTCTCCAAAAAAGAATTCCATGAGGTACTGAATCAATATCGACTAAGATTGATGCCCCCGTGGTAGTGAAACCACTGGTGCTTTCGAATAATGCATCAATATAATTTGGACAAATTCCGGTGAGGTAAAGAGGGAATGCTCCAAAAATTGACATGACCATCCACGATACAGCCACAATGGCGAAACCTTCACGGTCCCTTAACTTTTCAATACCTGATGGAAATAATTTCCATAATACTAGACCTGTTATAAGACCGATAATGCAGGTACTGCTGAATGCAGAAGTTTCTGAGATATAACCTTCTAGTGGGAGGTGGTCATAGTAAAACGAAACTCCAAGCGGAGCTAAAAGAAGACCGGAAAGAAGAATTAGCATTACCCCAACAACATTTAATATTGCCTGGATATTCATTGGAAAGGAAGAAAGGAACGCTTGCGGTCAAAAAGTTTTTCAATTTTTTCAATTGCGCCAGGTAATGCAACCAAAATTACCGAGTCTCCGGCTTCCAGGGTAATTTCATCCGTTGGGATGAGCATATCTCCTTTCCTGAGAATGGCACCGATAATAGCTTCTTTAGGAAATTTTATTTTCGAAATTTGCTTGTCTACAATTGAGGAGTCCGGCTCCACACCAATTTCTATGACCTCTGCATCTTCAATCAGTTTAAAAACAGACATCACGCGACCTTTTCTTAAATGCTTCAATATTGCGCTGACCGTTATTAGGCGTGGATTGACGGTAATGTCGATACCTATAGAGTCTAGGATAGGTAAGTATTCTGGGTCATTAGTAATTACCAGAGTTCGCTTGGCACCATACTTTTTTGCTAACAAAGCTGAAAGGATATTATTTTCATCATCGTTAGAAAGAGCTAGGAAGAAATCTGCTTCTTTCATATTAATTTCATTGAATAAATCCATATCAGTTCCGCTACCGTGCATAACTACGGCTCTTTTCAGAGCATCCGCAGCAACATGAGCCTTATCTCTGGAAGGTTCAATAATTCGCACATCAATACCTTCCCCTTCCATAGCTTTAGCAAGGTGCAGGGCCATCGGAGTAGCACCATAGATTATTATTTTTTCAACTTCATCCAAAGTTTTGTTTAGCATAGGTAGTAAAAAAGGAAGGAACTCTTTGTCAACCAGAGTATAAAACCTGTCCCCTGCATGAATAATATCTTCGTCCTTTGGGATTACTAAATCTCCATTCCTTACAATGGCAACAATAAGAAACGAATCCATAAGAGTAATGCTACGGATGTCTTGAATAGATTTCCCGGAAATAGGTGCGTTTTCTGGAACATCAAATTCACGCAAAAGAACATCTCCATCCGCAAATTCAGCGACATTGACAACGCCTGGGGTTTCTAAAAACTTCAGTATAGTTTCGACCATGATCTGTGGTGGGTTGATTGCCTGATCTACAAACAGATTCTGTGGAGAAAGGACAGCATCTTTGGAAGTGAATTCCATATCACGCAATCTGGCAAACCGTTTAGGGACATCAAAACGAGAGGCAAGGAAACAGGCTAGCACATTAATTTCATCTTTTTCGGTGACGGCAATCAACATTTCAGTCGATTTGATACCAGCTTTCACTAATACGCTAGGTAAACAGGCGTTACCTTGGACAACCATAACATCAAGGGTGTCTGAGATTCGTCTTGTGCAATCTGGATCCTGGTCAACGATTGCGACATCATGACCTTCTTGTGATAATTCTTGAGCAAGGTTAAACCCGACTATCCCCGCTCCAACAATAATTATTCTCATGCGACCTTATAGAAAAAGAGTCTCAGTACTATAATAAGTGGTTATTGGTTTTTTTTCCACCCCAGTATAGGGTGTCAGCTTATTTAGACTTATTAAGGAATCCCAGAAAATCAGAATCCTCAGACATTAGGAGAGTGGTATCGGTTTTTAAAGATTTTTTATAAGCTTCCATAGATCTCATAAAGGAATAGAACTTGGGGTCTTTATTAAAAGCATCGGCGTAAATTTTTGTAGCCATTCCATCCCCTTCACCCCGAATAGCCTGTTCCTGTTTGTAGGCTTCAGCAACGAGAATAGTTTTTTCTTTATCCGTTTCAGCCCGAATTTTAGTCGCTTCTTCTTTGCCTTCGGACCGATATTCCATAGCGATTCTTTCACGCTCTGTCCGCATTCGATTGAATATGGAGTTAGCGATTTCCGGAGGCAAGTCGGTACGTTTAATTCTAACTTCAACGACTTCCAGACCATATTCTGCGGCTTTTATATTTGCTTCCTTGGTCACCTTGTCCATGATTGCATCGCGGGTTCCCGTAACAATACTTGTCAAGTTATGTTGACCGATTTCAACACGCAATTCAGAATAAACAATATCGTCTAATCTTGCGCGCGCTCCTTGCTCTCCACGAACCGTTTCCAGAAATTTCAAAGGATCAGTAATACGAAACATGGTGAAATTATCAATCAATAAATTTTTCTTATCTTTAGTGATTACCTCTGCAGGGGAAGAATCATTATCCAGTAATTGGTTAGGAAAATATTTAACTTGTTGGAAAAATGGAATTTTAAAATAAAGTCCTGGCTCGGTGATAATTTCTTTAGGTTTCTGAAGCTCCAGTACAATCACACTTTGCGTCATGTGTACCGTAAACATAGACGATGACAGGATGACGATAGCAATGACGCCGGCAATTATAAAAGAGTTTTGTTTCATAGCTATTATTTATTACCTCCCAATATTGAGTTCTTGCCTAAAGGAAGAATTGGCAGAACTCCACTACCGCCTTTTTTGTTTTCCATAACAACCTTATTTATATCAGGCAGAATTTCTTCCATGGTTTCCAAATAAATTCTTTTGCGGGTAATATCGGGAGCTTTTTTGTACTCTGAATATTGTTGAAGAAATCGTTTGGCATCACCCTCTGCTCTTTTAATCTTTTCTTCCCTGTAGCCCTCTGAGACCCGAACTATTTGCGCAGCCTGTCCGCGAGCTTCGGGAATAACTGCATTTCGATAACCTTGAGCTTCGTTGATCATTCTCTCTTTATCTTCTCTAGCACGGACAACATCCTTGAATGAGTCGGCCACCTGCTCGGGTGGATGTACATCCTGAAGTTGAATGGTTACTACCTGCAGGCCTGATTTGTATTTGTCGAGCAGGGCTTGAATTTGATCCTTTGCCAGAACCTGTATTTCTGCCTTACCTGTGGTCAGAGCCTCATCAATTTTTTTGCTGCCCGTGATACCACGAATTACAGTTTCTGCTGCATCGCGAATCAGTTTGTGAGGACGACGGACATTAAATAGATATTGCACCGAGTCCATAATGCGGTATTGAACAACGAAGTTAATATCAACTATGTTCTGGTCACCGGTTAACATTAATGACTCTGCAGGCACTTTTTGATTAGGCCGTCCTTGTGCTGCACGGAAACCAATTTCTGCACGCCTTACTTGTGTGATTTTTGGCGTAGCAGCGTGTTCTATGGGAGAAGGGAATTTAAAATGTAATCCGGGTGAAGTGGTACGGGTAAACTTCCCAAATGTGGTCACAACTCCTTCTTCATCAGGTTCGACAAAGTAGAATGTGCCAGGGATAATCCAGACTACAAGTAAAAGTAGAATTATGCCAATCAACATGGAAGGTTTGAATTGAGGCACTTTTATCTGAGGGATTTCGAAAGGGGGTCTGGGTGGTCCGCCACCTTGACCGCCACCTCCTTGACCGCCTCTATTTTTAAACCTATCTTCCGGCTCTTTTGATTCGTGTAAATCGTCCCAAGGCATACGTCTTATTGCAACCCAAAAAGATTTTAAAATAGTTTATACAACTAGATTTACGCTAGCAGACCCCAACATTCTTGTCAACTGCCCACTATTGGCCCTATAAGGGAGACGAAAGCTTATTTTTTTCGTCGCATCTTAAGTTTATTGGAAATTTTAGGAACGACCATTTTCAAAGATAAATTTGCCTTTTGGAGTTTGCTCATTCAATTTAAGGATATAACTATAGCCCGCCAGAGCGACAGCCTTGTTTGACAGAGGAAGTATTTTAAATTATCTTAAAACCTAATAATTAGATCTGTATTGCCTTCACAAACTTTTTGGAAGAGATTCTTTATGTTAGCTTTTGCATTGGACATTACCCAGAACAAACCTAAAAGCTCTAAAGAGAGTGACAATGATGAGTTGAAGCAATATATGGACTACCAGCGTAAGCTGAACCATGAAAATTTGGTGAAGCATTCCTTGGAATTTGCAAAAAACCAGTTGGAGGAGAATATAAAATCATCTGATGATGCAAAATCATCTCAGTTTCTAAAAACTATTTTCCCCATTTCGCATCAATTTGCCGATGTCGAGACACTTTTGCTGATGCTAAGAAAACTGATGAATAGCCAGAATTCTACCAATAACTGGTATCGGATGAATTCTTTTTTTCACTCGGTGGTTTTTGAAAGCATTAAAGAATTTGTTAAAGTTTATAACCAGATGTTAGTCAATTCTCCTGATAAAGCTAAAGAGCTGGGTGTTTCTGATGGGGTGGAAGTAGATTTCGAAGATTGGTCCTATCTTTATTTTCCAGATGTAGATTTCCATATAGGTAAAAGCCTGGGTTATACACACTATCCCTTTGCTAAACGCAATAAAGCCATTGAGGAAAAATGGCAAGGAGCCATTAATCAAGGGAAGTCAAAAGGGGAAGCTTTAAAGGAAATTCAGACCGATTATGAAATCGATGATACTTCTGTAAAGATTTTACTGGGACAAAAGATCACCTCCTCAGATCTTGAGCTACTTTATACCTCTGTAGAAAATCCAATTTACGAAGTATTAACAGACCCAGAGGATGGTCGTTGGGGTGTTATGGATGGAGAATCATTGCTTGACCATACCTATTATATGGGTGCACATTTAAAGGTTTGGGAATGGCGAAAACGAGAAGAAGTGGAAGCAGAAACTGAAGCGGTTTTAAAAGAGCTAAACAAGTCCTCTAAAAAATAGCTTTTCCTGCCCGAATAGAAAGTTGAAATGAAAAGGATAGTGTTAATTTGGAAGTACAATGATTTAAATCTATAACGTAGTTTCTTTTCTTTCCAGTGCCTTGATAGTTCCTAAGTAAGTCGATCATAACGCAGATTTCTATAGTCAAAGTAGCAATTAGTAGTTTTATTTGCTTATCTAAAATAGCCGATTTGCTTTATACAGAATCAATAAAGAGCAACAAGCGGTCCAAAAGTTTTGTCCTTACTTTTGTTATAGCTATTGTTAAAATTCATTCATCTAACTAGGCTTCAAAGGTTTTTGTCTTTAAATAAATTTGGATATTGTCATCTATTTTAAGGATGTTTTTGAGGAAGAGAAAAGAGTTTACAATTCATGTTGAAAATCATAACATGCCCTTATGTTAAAGGTAGA
>CAYYIR010000073.1:0-9113 GCA_964471995.1 uncultured Nitrospina sp.
ATGTTCTGGATTTTCTTCTAATATAAGCTTTTCAACCATAGCGGCATGGTTTTCAAGAAGACTTTTCTCAAAATTAGTAAATTTATGGGGCGTGTTGGTGTAGTAATTTACAACGCAGATTAATTGAGATGACTCGTGGTCGATTTTAGGTATTTGATATAATGAAACAAGGTCAATCTTTTTGGCCACTGATTTCCGACTGAAACTTTTGCTCATTACATCTTCAATATATACCGCCTTTTGATTTGGATCTTTTGCTTTCAGCCCGCTCGATTTATCAAAAACAACAATTCTATTTATAAGGTTTTCTTTATGAATATCAATTTGTTCTCGATTGTTATAAATTAACGAATCCTCCTTGTTTTTTGCAAAGGCTGCCAACATTTCTACTCTGTTGCTGGGTTCTCGAATTTTTGATTTTGGGTTTTGTATGGTGGAGGGTACCCATACAGACGCTAAGACTAGTTTGTCAATCAATTGGACTGCAGATCGCATCATCCTCCAGGCTGCCTCTTTTTTCCTTGCTAGGTCTAAATGACGAGAAAAGGATATTTTTTGATGAAAACGCTTCGCTCGGTCTAGGACGCCACTTACTTCAGAAAGTAAATTTAAAATATCTTTTAATTGGTTTTCATTTAGAAACTCCCCTTCAGTTCCCCAATCCAGACTAAGGGTTCCAATTGGACGGAACTGATGAGTAATGGGAAAAACAGCTGTTGCATTGATTTCAGAGAGTTTTTCAAATGGGTTTTGAATTTTTGCAAATTTACCGGGTAATTTCCAAGAAAGAACTACTTCATTGTTTACAAAAGCTTGAGAGATCAGAGATTCTTCAGGTGAAATAAATTTGGTAATAGGTTCGGGCTGGCTTTGTCCAGTTACATATTGGCAGACTAGCATCCCTTCATAAAGATCTTCGAGATTAATTCGCACCATTTTACAGTTATAAATATGCTTTAGTTGGGAACTTAAGAGATGAAGAATTTCGAAAAGGCTTTCCTTGCCTAATTTGGATATGGAGCTTTTTAGCTTTTCAAGTGTCATAGAAATAAGATAATGAGTAAAATTAGTACACAATATTTTGATATTTTACTATATTTAGATACTATGAAGCATTATTTATTAAGATTTTTGAGGAAAAATGTGTCAAAAAATGGGCAATTATCACCTGTTTTAATTATTCGTCAACTTTTTGAAATGTAGGACCGTAAAGCAATATATGAATAAACCATTTAATAATAATAATTTAGGCATTTTCATGTAATACGTTTTTATCATTTTCTATATGGCATAAGTTTTGCTGTATTATGAGAAAAGGAGGATGCTGTCATGTTAATTGATAAATTGTTATTTTCAAATACTGTTCCAAAGGCGATGAAGAAAAGCCTGGATCTGTTGTCTGCTAGACAAAATCTAATTTCTTCGAATATTGGTAATCTGGATACACCAGGTTTCAAAGCCAGCGATCTTGATTTTCAGGGACAATTGCGGGATGCGCTAGGGTCCAAAGATCAATTAACCATTAAAGCAACAAATGACAAGCATTTTGGTCCAAAAACCTCAAATATTAGTAGCCTGAAGCCAGAAGCTTTTGAAGAGGAAGATGCAGCAAAATCGAATGGAAATAATGTTAATGTGGATAAGGAAATGGCGAAATTGGCTGAGAACCAGATTGTATATAATGCCACTATTCAGTTGATGATGAAACGTGCATCGACCATCAGGGCAGCTATTACAGAACAGGCGCAATAAATAAGTTTGGCTAATAATTCAGGTTTGATATAATTTATTTTATTGAGTCTTAAAATTAATAATTTATGAATGACATAACTCTTTCAAGCAATTTAAAAGCACTGCAGGGAGTAGGCCCGTCAAAAGGGCTCAGTAAATCAGGCGAGACCAATGTAACAGATGGGCCTTCATTTGCTGATACTCTTGCGCAATCACTTGATAAGGTGAATACCCTTCAGGAGAAAGCTGATGTTGCTATCCAGGATTTTATAACTGGGGATACACGAAATATTCATGAAACCATGCTGGCTGTAGGAAAAGCTGATTTGGCATTCAGGCTAACTATGCAGGTGAGGAACAAAATGGTAGAAGCCTATCAGGAAGTTATGAGAATGCAGGTTTGATGGAAAAACACAAAATTAAAAATGATGAATCCCTGGAGTTTTCTCTAGGGATTTTTTTTTGAGTTTGCTTGTGGTTGACAAGGACATTTTATTGGCAGATATTATTCTTATATAATTTCAATTATTATAAATATTGAAATGTTCAAAGTCATTATGGAGAAAAAAAATGAAAAAAGGTTTTCAATCGATACTTATTCTAAAAACTTGTTTCATTGCAATGTTGTTTGTCTCTAATTTCTCTTGGGCGCAGTCCGGGGGTCATGCTAGTGTGGGTTTAGGGCATGGTGAGGAAGGCTACTTGCATTTGCAGGAAATGATTAAACATTATGAATTCAGTTTGCAAATGCCTGATGCGAGTGATGAATTGAAAACTCATGCTCCGGTAACCTTGCAGCATGCTAAGGAAGCAATAAAACATTACAATGAAGCTTTAAAGCATGGAAACGAATCGTTAGGCCGTCGCGCAAGTATGCCTGAAGGATCCGGAGGTGGAAGTCATCAAGAAGAGGGATCTTCGCATAGTCACGAAGAAGGATCTCATTGATTTTCTATCACCTAGCTTTATTAAAAGATTTCTCTCCATGATTTTTATACAGAGAACCTTGGTATTCTTTTACACAGTAGAGCTTCGTGGTTTTACTGTTTGAAATTATTCGGTCATCCGGAAATTTCTATTGGAAGGTTCGAATCTTGGCTCCAGTCCCACCAAGAACCGTCATAGTTTCTCACTTTGAAACCCAAGTAACGAAACACAAAATAGGCCATAGCTGAGCGAACCCCTCCCGTGCAGTAAACAACAATTTCCTTACCATAACTTACCCCTTCCTTCTCTAGTAAGCGGGATAATTCGTTGGTGGTTTTTAACATTCCATTCCGTTTGAAAAAATCAGGCCAGTGTATATGTAATGCGTTTGGAATATGGCCTCCTCTTGGTGATCCATAAGGTGTGGAGCCACGATATTCTTCTTGGGTGCGATTATCTATCAATACATAGCTTTTATTATTTAAAACATTTTTTATCAGATGCTTATCTGCTATTACCTTAGAATTCAAATGAATCTTATCAGGAGTTATTTTGCTTAACTTCCTTTTTCTTTGAAAACCGTTTTCTAACTTTTCTCCAATTTTTTTCCAAGCTTTTATTCCACCGTCTAAAATTGAAACATCGGTAAAACCATAGCGTTCAAACATCCAGAAAAACCGCCCATCGGTTCTCCAGGGGTCGGTAGGGTCGCCATATATAATAATTGATTGTTCTGGGTCTAAGCCTAAACTTCTAAGTATATTCGAGATGAGGTTCTCATCATTAATTAACAAGCCTCTTATGCTGCTACTTTTTGATGTAAACTCTTTCCAGTTACTAAGATTGATTGCCCCTGGTATATGACCCATTAGAAACTTAATTTTAGATCTTGTGTCTATAATTACTCTCTGTTCTGGTGGCAGCTTTTTTAGAGTATCTGCCGTTATGAGCAATTTGGTATTTATTTGCGCTTGCTGGTTTTGTGGCAGGGCTAAGCCTATTAAAAATATTCCCAAAAGTGCCATTAAAACTTCCCTTATTTTTCTTGACAAAATAAGGGTTGCGCTTGTAGTATCAGGCTTCATTTTTTCTCTCTATACTAGGTTAAACCGGAGTATTTAAAGTGAAATTAGCTTGCTGAAAAGTTTTAATACCATTTTCCCACCCACATAAAAATCTCACTATCGATTATAAACGATTTAACTGAGATTGAGGAAATATAGGAAGGGATAAGCTTAATTTTCATTTTAAAAGTTAATTATGACAGATAATCAAGAAAAAGATAATAGCGAGTCGGATCGGCTTGAAGAAATAAAAAGAGAAGAAAAAGAAGATGCTAGTAGCTATTATGAACAAGGGGAACCTAAGGATAACATTAACGAGGAAGCCGAATTGAGTAAACCTGTGGAAAATTTGGATGAGCAAAAAGAAGAAATGAATATGCTTAAAGCGGTAGCTTTTCTCGGGTTTGGAATGGCAGCCCTGGCAATCATTTTTATTTTATTCTTTGTCCGTGATTTAGACACTAGAGTAGTCGATGTTGATGGAGCGGTTACAAGCCTAGAGCAAAAAATGGCCCCTCTTAGAGAACATGTTGATAAGAGCCTTGAGAAAGTAAATAAAGATATTTCAGGATTAAATAGTAAAATTGGAAACTATGAGCGAATTATGGCTGTAATGGAATTAAAAAGAGCACTTGTGACTGTACAAGAAATGTCTATGGGTGATTCTGCTAATGTAAAAGATAAATCCAATCAGGTGGTTGCAGGAATAGAGTCTCTCTTGGCAGAATTGGGAGATGGAACAAACCCAGTCAAAATGCCCGGAGGTACAGTTAGTTTAGAAGAAGCCCCTGTAAGCTCTCCGGAACTACCGACCCAAGAACTCACACAAGTAGAAACATCAGCACATGAAGAACCAGCAGCTGAAGTGCAGCCGGCAAATACTGAAGAGGTTGCACCTGTAATCGAAGAGCCTGCAACTGAAGCAATTGAAGAAGAAACAGAAGCTGCAGTGGAAGCGGAAGAAAACTCTGCTGAAGCAGTTGATGAAGAAGGTGATGAAGAAGGCGATGAAGAAGGCGATGAAGAAGAGGAAGACTAAAAGTTATCCGTAGAATTACTCCATCCCTTAAAATCCTCCATATATGCCAGCCTTAAAATTAATTATTTATTTTTTTGCAGCTATCCTTGTAGGGTCTTTCGCTGTTCAAAATATGGGTTCCGTGGAAGTCAATTATTATGATTTTCGCTTAAACCTGCATACGCTAGAACTTCCTCTGGTGACAGCGGTCATGATTCCTCTAGGATTAGGATTGTTTGGTGCCTGGTGTATGTGGTTATCGAGTTGGATTAAAATGCGAATGGTGATCCGTAAACAAAATAAAACCATCTCAGCCATGGAAGAGGAATTAGAAAGGCTAAGAAATACACCACAAATTCCTGCTCAAGTCGAATCCTCCACCGACTCTTGAAATTTCTAAAATTCCTTTAAAGTACAATTTTTCTATTCAGTTTTAGGTTATTTTCTAGTGGCAGGTTGCTGCTGGGTTAAGCAATGTACTCCACCTAGGCCCCAAATAAGTGTTTGGGAGGGAATGGAAATTATGTCACGGTTTGGGAAAAGCGGGGCCAAAATAGTTATTGCACGCTTATCGTTAGGGTGGTCATAGACTGGTAAAAGTACAGATTTGTTTGAAATATAAAAATTTGTATAGCTTGCAGGTAAGCGCTCTTCCAGACTCCCTAGGTATCCAGGCATGGGGAGTGGAATTATTTCTAAGGGATTGTTGTCCTGATCAGTTAAAGTTTTTAAATGGTCATAATTATTCTTTAGGTTACTATAATTGGAGTCGTCCTCGTTTTCTTCAACTGCGCAAACAATTGTTTTGGGATTCACAAAGCGAGCAATATTATCAACGTGCCCATCAGTGTCATCGCCTTCCATTCCTCCGGTAAGCCAGATAATTTTTGAAATTCCCAAGTAGTCCTCCAAAACCTTTTTCATTTCTTCAAGGCTAATCTTATTATTACGATTGGGATTCATGATGCAGGATCGGGTGGTAATACACGTACCTAATCCGTTGACGTCTATGGCTCCTCCTTCTAATACAATATCGGGTTTAAAATACTGCAATCCTGATTCTTGTATTATAATTGTTCCTGCAAGATCATCTAGTTCCCATTTATATTTTCTTCCCCAAGAATCAAAATTCCAATCATTAGCAGCGACCTTTCTTTTTCCCTTTTCATCCCGGACAATGAAATTGGGGCCGTAGTCACGAATCCAAGAGTCATTTGTAGGGATATCATGGAAGATGATATTTTCCATTTTTACACCTTCCTTTTTAAGACTTAATTTTGCCGACCTTTCCATCTCATCATCATTAACAAGAAGGTGAATGGTTTCATGGATTGCAAGATACCTAACTATAGTTAAAAATTCATTTTCGATCTTTTGTTTATCTTGCTTTGGCCAGGTTTCAGGATTGTGAGGCCAAGTCAGCCATGTGGCGGAATGAGGTTCCCATTCTGCCGGCATGCGATATCCTAAGGATGAAGGAGTTTCACTCATCAGAGTCTAAAAAAACCTTATTTAGATTCTTATAGTAATCAATTCTGCGATCTCTTAAAAACGGCCAACTTTGCCGGGTGGTTTCAATTTCATCTAATTTGCAAGAGGCTATAATTACCTCCGGCTTGTTATCGCAGGCTTGTTTGATAACATTTCCAAATGGATTACATATAAATGAGTTGCCCCAAAAGGTTAAATCTTTTTCCTTTTGAACTCGATTGACAGAAGCCACAAATAAACCATTTGAGATTGCATGCGACTTTTGAATGGTTTTCCAGGCTGAAATGTGTTGGGCGCATTCATTAAGATCACATTCTTGAAATCCGATTGCTGTGGGATAAAACAAAAACTGCGCTCCATTTAAAGAAGCAAGTCTTGCTGCTTCTGGAAACCATTGGTCCCAACAAATTAAGACTGAAATTTTACCGTAGCGTGTTGAAAAACTTTTAAATCCACTATCGCCGGGTGTGAAATAATATTTTTCATAAAAACAAGGGTCATCTGGGACATGCATTTTTCGGTATACTCCTAGGATACTTCCATCAGCATCAATAATTACAGCAGAATTGTGATAAATTCCCTCTGTTCTTTTTTCAAATAAGGGTATGATCAAAACAATTTCAAGTTCTTTTGCCAACTGTGCAAAAGCATTGCTTTTTGGTCCTGGTATGGGTTCTGCCAAGGAAAAATGTTTTGGATTTTCTGTCTGGCAAAAATAATTTGAGAGAAAAAGTTCCGGAAGACAAATAATTTGAGCTTCTTGTTTAGCTGCATCGCGAATATATTGAGTGGCTGCCTGAAAATTGTGTTCCGGGTCTGAAGTACAAGCCATCTGTATCAAACCTATAGTCCGTATGTTAGAATCAGTATTTCGCATCTTATTCAAAAAGAAAAAGTGGTAATTCCTACCCTGTATTCTGGTATGTTAATATATCATAACAATTTTACTTATTGCTGAAGTCAGCCTTCCGACCTTTGATCAAAGTTTTTAATTATTCCTTGGAATTACGGATTATTACCATGTGGGTTAAGCAAGCATTTAGAGATTATTACAAACCAAAACTAAAGCGAGAATTGAAACGTGATCCAAAACAAGAAGAAATGGATCAACGTTTTGAAGAAATTTATAGTCAGGTTAATTGCATACTATTGGCAGGAGTTTTGGAGGGCGTTGCCATTTATTTTTATGAGATAGCAAGGTTTTCCAAACAAGAGTTGGATAGTTTCAGAGAGCGTCCGGAAGAATACTTATTTGAGCGGTTTGGCGGAGGTAACTATAAGCTTAATTTTTATGAAGGTCCCTCGTTTATTGTGTGCGTTAATTTCAAACCTAAAGGCGAACCTAAGTGGATTAACCTGCTTCCTCAAAAAGCGGGAAAAAATCCTAACCCTGCCTGACTTGATACCCCAAATACATCCTATACGATGAACAAAAGCATTTCGATGCCAAGCGAAGAATTGTCGATTCAATTAAAAAGAGTTCGACAAACCATTTTAAAATCGGGTCAGAGGGCCTATGCTGAAGGACTGCGAGGCTCGGCAAGTGCCTATTTTATTTCTCAATTGCATCAATTAGCAAAAGGACAAACCATATTAGTTATAACCAGCAATCAAAATCGCGCTGAATTGTTGATGGATGATTTTAAATATTTTTTCCATTACTTAAACTTGAAAACTAACCCTCTTTTTTTTCCATCCTGGGAGGTATTACCCTATGAGGATATTCCACCTCTTAATGAGGTTTCTGGTGAAAGGCTAGAAGTTATAAATCGATTAAGAATTAGTGAGAATCTTTTTATAGTTACACCCGTTGAATCAATCATGCAGACGGTTGTTCCTAAAAAATGGCTCGAAACAAAGGTGTTTGAACTCAGGCTCAATGACCAATTAGAACGTGAGTTGTTAGAGGCCAGCTTAGTTGATAATGGATTTGTAAGATCCCCGCTGGTAGAAAATAGATGTGAGTTTAGCGTGCGAGGCGATATCGTAGATTTTTTTCAATCAGGCGCTGTCAATCCTGTTCGCATAGAATTTTTTGGCGATATTGTAGATTCAATTCGTGAGTTTGATGTTTTTTCTCAGATTTCTACAAAAAAATTAAAGAGTATAAATATTCTCCCTGTTCGAGAACTTTGTTTAGATGATGCTGAGATTCAAAAAGGATTGAAGGCAATTTTGAAAGTATCGGAGGAAATGGGATTGAATGTATCAAAAACAAGAGCGATTCAGGAGCGAATAGAAAATTTAGGTTGTTTCGCAGAGCCGCAATTTTTAGCACCATTTTTTTTCGATAGAAGGGAAACAATTTTCGAATACTTGCCTCAGGATACGATCGTTGTATTGGATGAACCGGATTTACTGAAGAAAAATAGTCTTGAATTCGAAGATCTAATCCGTTCTGAATACAATAATTGTATAGATAAGGACTTTATTGCACCCGAGGTAGAGAAATTATATTGCTTATATGCAGGGTTAGAGAAAAAATTTATGGATTTTCATGGCCCCGTTATTTTGAACTCTCTACAAATGACAGAGAAAAATAATTTAAAGATTAAGCAGATCCCTCAAATGGTGGGTAATTTGGATTTGTTTTCAGACCAAATTGCGAGATGGAAAAATGATGAACAAAAAGTTGTGGTCGTTGCTCCGACAAAAACACATGTCGACCGTATCTACGAGTTAATGCATGAATTGGATTTTGAAGTCGATGTGGACTTTGGAAAATTAAGTGAAGGTTTTCACTTTAAATCGGCAAATTTGGTTTTTGTCGCAGACCATGAGATTTTTGGTAGGTCATCCAAACTTCGCCGTAAAAGAAAATCTAATACCCAAAGCTTTCAAAGGGGTTTGAAAGATCTACAAAAAGGGGATTATCTTGTTCA
>CAYYIR010000074.1:0-9082 GCA_964471995.1 uncultured Nitrospina sp.
GGTAATCTTCCATGTTATTCAGTTCAGTAGTCATTAATTCTTCTTTCGCTTGAGTATTTATACTTAACAAAGGATTTTTACCTTACATGTTCTCATTATGTTGAGAAGCCATAGCAATATCTGCAATAGCCACATAATTTATAACTTTGATTCCAGCAGAAGTCTTTTCAATCAAAAACTGATGACCTTTAATCGTAGTTGTAAAAGTATTACCTGTTATGATTTCATATTCCTTTAAAAGAGATAGCTCGAATGCATTCAGGCCAACCAAAACGTTTTCTTCATCTCTAATCAATCCTTTAACAATCTTTTCTTGTGTTTCTAGACTAAAAGTCCATTCATAAGGAAGATTTGTATGATCATGACCTACATGAGATTTGTGACTCATGGAAGTTTTGGAGAACATATTGGTTTTCTTTATGGGAACTTGATCCGTATAAGCGACTTTTCCTATGCGGCTTGCGTCAACGATTTTCATACCCGCAGAAGTTCTTTGCAAAAGAAAGTTGATTCCTCGCATTTCAGTGTTGAACTTGTTACCAACTTTAATTTCGTAATGATTCAATTTTTTCTGCTCGAAATAGTTCAACCCAATAAGAGATGCTGGATTAGTAGAATTCAATCTGCTCTCAATTTTTGCCTTTAAGTTTTTAGACAACGCCCATTTATATGAGACTACTGAATGGTCGTGAGCTGAGTGGGCCATTGCAGAAGTACAGGTAAAAGCAACTGCCGTTGCAATAGCGATGGTGCCTAAGATTTTTTTTGCCGATTTCATTTTGTTTCTCCTTGTTTAAAATGATTAAAACTTAATATCTAGAATAGTGTCTAATTAATTTACCTAATTTTTACTAAATATAGACATTTTTATTATTTTTGTCAAGATATTATTTGTAAAATTTAACAGGGTGTCTAAAAATATATATAAATTATTGAAAGTAAAGCCTTTATTTATTCAAAAAATTAAAAATATTTTAAATATTTAGAATGTATTATGGATATTTAAGTTTTTAGTTCGGAGGGATTTGGCAATTATTACTAGATTCGATCTTTTCAGGCTGCATATTCCTTAAATATTTAGAGGCTGGGTATAGGAAAACAGTGGGAATGCTAAATATTTTAGAATGAAACGGGTTTGATCAATGGTTAGTGTTTCTCATTTCATTTTTATATAGGAAGATTCTTATATTTTTTAAAGGTTAATTCAGATTTTCCCGATCTTATAGATATTAGTTTTATATAAATATTCGCCAATCTTATAATAAATAACCCTTATTTGAAAAATCTCGTGACTTTTTGGTTTTAATGAATTCAAGGGGTGCTGAGTTAAAATTTTGGCTGTATACTTACAGAATAAATAAAAAAGCCATAATAATTTTGTCCTGAAATAAAGTTTGTTTTTGATAAAAAGCACGACGCAAACTTTATATGTATTTGGTCTATGAGCATAGCCTAAGAGGTTCCAAAAATGACAAAAGTAATCTTTAATAGGTTTTAATACTTTACAAGATGAAGTTTTAACTAAGTATTATAGACTTATATAATCTGATAAAAGTTTAACTGAAAATAGAAAAATTATTAATAATAGATTTAATCTAACCCAATCACCCATAACTAAAATAAAAGGAGATGGGGATGTTTAAAAAATACCACAGCAGTTCATACGCAATCATTATTGCGTTAGTTGTTGTTCTTTTGTCACCTGTCATAGGTTGCGCACAATCCGAAGGCAATAAGCTTACAAGCAAAAAACCAAGTGTTAACAAACCAGGGCAGAACGTGGTATTGAATCCAGCGATAAAAGGCTCACAGGCTGTTTTGAAAAAAAAAGAAGCTGAGATAAATACGGTAAAAAAAGAATTATCGACTGCAAAGACCGAGTTGGTGAAAGTGAGGATGACCCGGGTCCAAAAAGATAAGAAAATAAATAAATTAAATCAAAATATAAAAATTTTACAGGCTGCAAAAACTGATTTAGCAAAGGCAAAGAAGGCCCAGATAGAAAAAGACAAGAAAATAAATGGGTTGAGTATAGCGATAAAAAGCATGCAGGCTGTAGTGAAAAAAAAGGACGCAGAATTAGCTGCGTTGAATGCAGCGATAAAAAACTTACAGGCTGCAGTGAAAAAAAAGGATACGGAATTAGTTGCTTTGGACACAGAATTAATTGAGATGGATACTGAGTTAGTTTTACTTGATAAAGAAGCGGCTGTGGCTGACACAAAGTTAGTTGCAGCGAAAGCTGCGGTGAATTGCTATAGGAAAGCCCTTAGCACATGGGACGACCTGCACCGAAAAGAAGGAATCACTGAACAAAACCTTTTGACGATCGCTGTCGAACTACGACATACCATAGCTGACTGTCCAGGTATATAGGCAGATAATAATTATCATACAACCATTCCCTTTTATAGAATTTGAACGGTGGTCTGAAACACCCTAAATAGTGCGATAGCACCCTCGCCATAATCATGTTCCGATCGCAAACCTAGGAAAAAGATGTTTTTCTAAATCCATTCAATGAAGATTATGCGAATGGATAATGGGAGAATACGAAAAAAATCATAAATAACAGAAAATTTAACTATTAATATTGAATTTACTTCTCCCTTTAAATTGGAGTCAATCGTGAAAAAAACGGATAGGATTATTTTACTATTTTTAATTATAGGAGTTTGGGGGCTTATAGGAACGCTATGGTTTAAACCAAATATCGTTGGTGCTGGTGCTATCAAAAATGCAAATGATTTTTTAAAAGGTGAACATAAACATAATACCAATGATATTTCTAAGTTTAAATGGAAGGTAAGACGAATTGTAGAAGATTGCTCAGTTACTGATGGAGAAATATTATGCTAATCAAATTAGCAACAAATTAGTTAATAAAGATTAGAGTTTTACAAAGGAGTTATAGTGGGTTTTTGGATCAGAATAATTATTGGAGCAATAATTGCTGTTCAGATTTTGTATTTTATGTGGGAATGATCTGGCAAGTATTCTGACAAAACTAATATAAGAATCCTGAACTAATCATAAATATATTTTCGGGGTTTTAATTTGGATAAATGAAGGGCTATAATTGAAAAAAATATAGTATGGGGACTAAGAAATGTCTATACCAGATAAAGCAAATTATATTCTTTATAGTATAGTTTATATCGTTGTAGGATTCATTATATTACGCGGGTTTTTTAAGATTTCAGGTTCTTCCAAAAAATTTCCAAAATCGAAAAGAAAAGACGATAAATAGATTTAAAATATGCTAAGACATTCAGCGATCATTCTAATACTGATAGCCCTTCTCCCTACAAATCTTTTTGGAAATGAACCCGAGATGACCTTAATACCCGCTGGAGAATTTAATATTGGGGTATCAAAAAAGTTGATCCATTTAGGCAAGTTCTATATCGATAAAACCGAAGTTACGCAACAAGAGTATAAAGAAGTTATGGGAAGCGCAAATTTTTCTTTTAAAGGTGCAAATCATCCGGCTGAGCAAATAAGTTGGTACAAGGCCGCATCATATTGTAAAAAATTAGGTAAAAGGTTGCCCAGTCAAGAGGAGTGGGAAAAAGCAGCAAAAGGTCAAACTAAAACAAAATATTTTTGGGGTAAAAAACCTGATGCGGCTTATGCTTGGTTTGGAGGGGATTATGATCTTGGTCATCACCCAGTCGGCCAAAAAAAACCAAACTCTTTTGGATTATTCGACACATCAGGTAATGTCTGGGAGTGGACATCAACTGCTGATGCGAAACTAAGCGAATATTCAGGCGAAACACTTGATAAAAGAGTTGTAATGGGTGGAGCCTTCAATGTCTCGGCTAACTTAATAACTCCAGTCAGCCGTATGAGCGTTTATGCTAAATCCCGTTTGTTTAATGTCGGATTTAGATGTGCTAAATAATCCAACCTACGTTAATAACCCTAGCCCTCCAATAAGTTAACGAAGTCTTATTGATACTGTTTTTGGAAATAGAAAAATCCTATGTACACTACGGGATGCATTCGCTTTCCCTAATTTATTTTCTCAAAAAAGTAAAAGTAACAAGAATATTTTAATATGATAAAAATTGATCACAAATGTCACTATCCCTTTAACCCATCGAGTATGGTTACAATATTACTTTTCAAAAAAACTGGACTTAAATATATTGCCACTGATGGAGAAGAACGGTGTGCTTGGCATTTTGCTGAAGAAATAGAAACCACTATACATAACTCAAAAATAATCACAGATAACTACAAAAAAGAATTACTGGAAGAAATTAAAAAAGTGAAACTGAAACGTTCTAGAATTTAAAAATCCTAACCCAAAGTCATGATGTGGTTTTTCTATTTCTCTAAGTCTCCACCATAGGGTGTTTCTCCCTCGTCATCGGTTCCAAGATGACACCAAAGCTGTCTCAATAATTCTTGTTGTTCCGGAGAGTCGACAGAACTTTTACCAGATTGCTCTGGTGGCGCTAAACCAATTGCTCGTAAGTTCTTACGCAATTGCGAATATTGATAATTTAGGGATGGCGATTTTACTGAATCAGAGAATTTATGAGTAAAAGCATTCCCTTTATATTCCCACTTAAAAAGAAGATATTTTGTTTTTAATTCCTTAAAGGTCCCCGCATCACAAATGCTCTTACCTAGGTTTCTCGAGAGTTTTATAAGCGTTTTAATGTCTTTTTCACCCATACCTAAGCCAACAAAAACTAACTTTTTAAAGAATAACAATTAGAAATCATGATGCATTCGTAGAAATTAATCAGAGTAAGTTATCTAATAAGTAATGAACCTAATTTAAAAGATAGCTATTCCAATCCATTGTTGAAATTATAGCAGTTATAATTATTGCCCATATTAGTGGCTTGAGGTTATCCATGTTTACTTTCACCTCCTTCATTATTATTGGCATAATCCTAAAGATACTGGGTTTTATACAAAATAATGCAAATAAAATTTAAGTTTAATCAAGTAAAGATTTATTGGCAGCAAACAATTGATCTAGCTGCTTTGTGACCAAATCTTTAACCCAACTCTTCATACAACGAGCACCTTCATCTTCAGATCTATGACATTTTATTTATTATTTTTTAGCCTTCCAGTTCCGAGCCATTCTCTGTGCTTTCTCTATTTGTTGTTTGGACATTTTTTCTTCAATTCTTTTTTGATTTTTTACACCATCTTTTAATCCTCGAGAACCAGATAGGCTGAACCACATATAAGCTAAAACATAGTCCTTAGAAACACCTTGACCCAAAACATACAATACCCCTAAATAGTTTTGCGCTAAATTATTGCCCTGTTCTGCTGCTAGGCGATAATATTTTTCCGCCTCTTTATAATCTTGCATTATCCCCTTACCACTTTCATACATAAGTCCCAGGTTTGCTTGTGCACCAGCCAACCCTTGTTTTGCTGCACGGCGATACCACCTTATTGCTCTTTCGTAGTTTATTGTAATTCCTTGCCCGTATTCATACATCACCCCGAGATTTGATTCTGCTAATGCATACCCTTGTTTTGCGGAAAGACGATACCACTTGACCGCTTTTTTATAGTTTTGTCGAACTCCTTGTCCTCTTTCATACATTGACCCCAAATTACATTGCGCTTCAGCAAGGCCCTGCTCGGCTGCCAAGCGATACCACTTTAAAGCTTTTGCAAAATCTTGTGCGACAATAAATCCTTCACGATACATTTCAGCTAAATTAAATTGTGCTTTGGAGTATCCCAACTCTGCAGAATGGCTGTACCATTTGAATGCAATCATCGCATTATGTGGAACACCTTTTCCGTGATCATACATGGTTCCCAAAAAAAACTGCGCCATCACATTTCCTTTTTTTGCCAACGGGAAAATCAATCGATGGGCTTTTTCATAATCTTTCCTTAGGTATGCATTTGAACCATCTTGGAGTTGATCAGCATACCCCGGCACAACATTGAAAATCAGCACAATAAAAAGAAAAATACTTTTATTAAGTATTTCCCCGAATCCAATTTTTCTTACCGAAAACATAAGGTTTAAATACTTTTAAAAAGCTTTATAAATTTAATTCGTTGTTCAGAATGAACGATTATTGGCTTTGGATAATCTTTTCCCAAAATGTATTTAATTTTTTTTTACTTGATCATTCACCACGTAAGGCTAGCGAACCTGTTTATTGGAAAAATTTTTAAGTTCAGAACGATTTAAAACTATTTTAGAATTCGAGTTACTAAAAAATAATAACCAGGCAATAAACAGAGGTTGTGACAGCAAGCATACTTAATACCCACCGACTGTTGAGGACATATAGTTTTGAGGAGATATGGTATCCGATCCTTCCATTTTATGTTTTTCGGGTTTTTTGAGCCCGCAGGGTATTTTTGGATTGTTATCACAATGATGTGCTTGAAGTAATTTCGACCCTGATATTATTTCATTAGTTGGAGAAAGTTTTAAGGCCCATTGAAGATGCTTTGCTGCTTCCAAGTGATTACCCAATTTGTGTAAAGTCAAACCAAGATTAAAAAATATCTCCCCCTTTTTCTTGTCAACCATTGATGCCAACTTAAAATGCTTTAGGGCTTGATTAAATTTATTTTTCTTATAAGCGTGAATTCCCAGATTATTCTGATCATTCCCAACACCGTGGGAACCCTCTACCGCCGGCAATTCCAAAGTTGTGTCTGTAAATTTATTAGCTACATGGCCTGCAACATCAGCTTTTATATTGCCCGGAAAAAGCACCGCAACCATCACAACAATAATTGCGTATGAGCTTATGAGGGATGTTTTCAACATAATGTTTTCCTCTATTATGTTTATCCTTGGTAATCACATACTAATGGATATAGCTGATTTCTCTTGCTGCAATTTATGCGCACACTCCTTACCATTACGCAATGCATTGCATCTCTGCCATCTCGTTACATTAATTTTCTAATCATGCTTTCGTATTTTTTTACTGTGATGATTTCTCTGTTTAGACTCCGAGCGCAGCGACCTAACTCTTTTAGCGCCGCGCCTCATTTCAGTTTTGTCTTTTTTCTTTTCTTTTTTTATTTTCTTACCCATCATAATGTTGTGAGGGTGGCGATGGGTTTCCTCCCCCTTATGCGCAACGATATAGCCAAAGTTGATTTTTATAATATTATTTGTGATTTGATTCGTTATGATCTGTTGCCGATGCTTAGAGGCAAAACTGTCATTAGGAGTTGCAAACAAGAAAACCATTGTTAATGCTAACAAAATAACTTTAATCGTATTCATAAATTTCACCAATAAAATAAGGTTAATCAAATGAAATTATTCCAATAATGTATACCGCAAAATAAATTTAATATTAACTAATATTTTTAAATAATAGCCCGCCCAGATAAAAATCAAAAGTGGAAATATTAACTTGATAAGTGGTACAAGTAAAAAGGTCAGGACAAAAAAATAATAACCACAGGAAAGCAATAAAACTTAACTGATTACAAAGTCTAGTAATACAGTTCTGCCCCCGTAGCTCAGCTGGATAGAGCATCGGATTCCTAATCCGGGGGCCAGGCGTTCGAATCGCCTCGGGGGCACCATATAAACAAGGGGTTAATCCATATAATTGGTTTAACCCCTTTTTCTATTGTTTTTTAGCCCCTATATAGCCCCTGAACATTTTATTTAAATGTGTGTCGTTTATGCATGATCCAATCTGCAAACGTGATTAAACAAATGGTTTATTGTTTGGTTGATTAGGTAGAGGTGATTTAAAGGAGGGAGCGGATAGGGTCTTTATCTACATAAGGTTCACGCCATCGCAAAACGCTCATACAATATTACCGTTCCGATAAAACCTAAAATGTAAGCTAAATAATTTGCGCCTAAAATTTCGATTGATCCCAGCACATGCGTAGCACTTAAAATAACCCAAGCTAAAATCCGAAATGTTAGTTTCATGCTTCTTATTAGCTAGTAAGCTGATTGACGCTTTTCAAATTTATGCGAATGGAGCACTCTTTTCGCTTCCTTAGCCAGAACCTTGAGTCCTGACAAATCCATTTCCTGGAGACTTTCAGAGCCTTTCTCTTTACTTTCTTTCAAAGCCAACAACTTTTTTTGTTTAGTCAAATAAATTAAGCCCTGATGGCGGATTGAATTCTTATCTTTGTTAACTGACCGACGAAAAATAAGTATCACATCTTCACTATATTGTTTACCCAAATTTCGCAGGCTGTCTCTTGTTATTGGACCGGAAATAGATTCCCCCGCTTTTGCAGGTACTATCCTGGCGGGATCAAGTTTTAAAAGTGTCTTTCGAATTCGCTTTGGATCTGAAAAGCTTTTATTGGTTTCCCCGTCTTTAAAACTTTCTAAGACTCTAAGGGATTTAGGAAATACCAGCATCTTTATTGTGCTGTCCGATTTATTTACATCCATCAGATCCGTCTCACCCCAAACGGATGGAGTCACGAAAAAGATCAGCAACAAAGCGAATGTGAAAATTCTTAACTGGTTTTTAGATCGGATAGTTTTCATAATATTAAATACTAGATTAGCACTATTTTAAATCACTACCAAACATTAAGGCACTGATCTATTTCACACCTAGTTGACTCTAATCAATTCGACATCAAAAATTAAAGTGGCATTGGGTGGAATGGAATTACCTGCGCCACGCGAACCATAACCCAAGGAAGATGGGACTATCAATGTCCGTTGCCCTCCAACTTTCATACCTTCCACACCTTGATCCCAACCTTTTATAACCTGCCCTACCCCTAGTTTAAATTTGAAGTAGCCCGAACGATCGCGCGAGCTATCAAACTTTTTCCCTTTATTCTCCAGACAGCTAAGTACGCGTTTTGTACTAACAAAACGTGGAAGTTCACTACACTCTTTTGGAGCTGATTCATCAAACAGCCAACCCGTATAATGTACACTCACCATATTACCTGCCACTGCTTCTTTTCCCGATCCAAGTTTCACATCAACTTTAGTCAATGTTCCCTTATCAGCACACGCATGAGTCGCCGTGGCAAGGACAAATAAAAACATGCTATAAAAAAATTTTTTCTTTCCAGACATTGCAACCTCAAAAAGTAAATTAATTAATTTAAA
>CAYYIR010000075.1:0-1978 GCA_964471995.1 uncultured Nitrospina sp.
AAATACCCAACAAAAGTGTTATTGGTATTAATTATAGTGGTATGCATGATAGCTCCATTGCCATTGTAACTCCCGATGGAACTCCCTTATATGCTGTATCACTAGAAAGAATCACTCGTGTAAAACAGGATGGTCGCCCACCTTATGCTCTGCTAGAAAAAGTTCCATGGGATCGCATCTCAAAAGTCGCGGTCAGCACCTATGAACTATTAGATCTAGCTGAGGATGCTGGAAGTAAAATTAACTTTAACAAACTTCCGAGTCCACGACCCCCAGGATGGAAACATAAGCAACCTTTTTATGATTTTATAAATAGTTTGCCATGCGAAAAAATTTTTGTCGGGCACCAATTAAGCCATGCGAGTTCAGCTTTTTGGGGAAGTGAGTTTGAAGAAGCTCTTTGCCTTACCTGTGATGGTGGCATGTATAACGATTCATTTTTTGGTGGTGTTTATCAATGCAACAGAAAAGAGGGAATTATCCCTCTAGATAACTTCAGTGTCATGAAATTAGCTATGATTACATCCCTTTACACTTTTATTACAACCTTATTAGGTTTTACTCCAAATAAACATGAAGGTAAAATTACTGGCCTTGCAGCCTATGGAAAAGCAAGCCAGCGCTGCAAAATATTATTAGAAAAATGGTTGAGAGAAGATTATTATCGGATTGAATCATCTTTGCGCTGGATTTTTTCTTACAGCATTACAACCCCACCTCAATTTGTTTCAGACTCTAGCATATTACAATCATTTAAAAATGAAACGAAAGATATTCCTAAAGAAGAATTAGCTGCAAGTATTCAAGAATTTGCAGAACAATATATATTGAAAATTTTAGAAAACATTAAATATCAAGGTTGGGAAAACGAAAATATTTGTCTGGCAGGTGGATTGTTTGCGAATGTAAAAATAAACCAACGCATCGTAGAAACTGGATTCAAACAACTTTTTGTTGCACCTCCCATGACTGACGACGGTACAGCTTTAGGTGCAGCCTGGCATGCTCTCTCCAGTGAACCGGCTTTCAACCCAAAACCCTTAAAATCGATGTATCTGGGTCCTACTTATGACAAAAAGGAAATACAGAGTTTGATTTCGGAAAAAGAAATTCAAATTCGTAAACTGAAAAATCCTGCAAAAGAAATTGCATCGCTATTAACGGGGGGATCTGTGGTTGCCTTGTTTCAAGGTGCAGCTGAGTTCGGCCCACGCGCCTTGGGTAACCGATCCATTTTAGCCCCAGCAACTGATCCAGAAATCAATCACACTCTCAATGAAAGGTTAAATCGCACAGAGTTCATGCCCTTCGGTCCGATCAGCCGAATTGAGGACGGAGAACAACTCTACCAAAATATTAATCGAGTTCAACATGCGGCAAACTTTATGACAATAACTGTGGATTGTACAAAGAAAATGAGGGAGGCATGCCCAGCAACTGTCCATGTTGATGGCACAGCTCGACCTCAACTCATCTCTCGCAAACAAAATCCACTCATGCATGACATTTTGACTCAATACTTTGATATTTGCGGTATAGCTGCACTGGTGAATACTTCCTTCAACGTTCATGAAGAACCAATTGTAAGTTCACCAGAGGATGCCCTAAAAGGTTTTTTCCTTGCTGGGTTGGATTACCTATATTTTGAACAAGTAGGATTAGTTTCATTTAAGGAGAATGAAGGAAAAGCAATTGATTACTTTAAAGAAGCACTAAAAACACCAAATCAAAACCAAATCAGCCTAAACAAGGCAAATGAATTACTTACTAAAGAACGCGCGCCACTATTACAAAGCTTGGAAGAAAAAGAAGTTGTCATTCAAAATCAGAACAAGTTGCTTAAAAAATACGATTTTAGATTTCGTTATTGGAGATATCTAATTGTCCCTATTGAAAAACTATTATCCCCTTTTCTAGAATTATTAACTCCTAAATTGGGCAATCTTCATCAACATAGTCCTAAAGAATTACGCTTACC